>JBDRSI010000221.1:0-6055 GCA_043825055.1 Verrucomicrobiota bacterium | reverse complement strand
CTGGAATGGCTCTGTCCCTCCCACCCCGACAACGTGGCCTTGGAACTGAAGGCCATCAACGAGGTGCTCAATCGCTATCCTGTGGACGGCATTCACTTGGATTACGTGCGCTATCCGAATGCTAACGCCTGCTTCTGCAGCGGGTGCCGCCGGCGCTTTGGCCAGCGGCTGGGCGAGAAAATCCCTGACTGGCCCAAGAGCGCGCAAAGTGGTAATCTGAGCGGAAAATATAATGCCTGGCGCAGTGAGCAGATCACCGCGTTCGTCCGCGCCGTGCAGACGATAGCCCGCAAGTCCGGCGTCCCGACCTCGACCGCGCTCCGCCATAGCGCTTCGCGACGGCGAGAGAGAGTCGGGATATCGGCCGCAGTCTATCCGGAATATCCAAGCTGTATCAACAGCATCGGCCAGGACTGGGGCCGTTGGCTGAAAGAAGACCTGGTGGATTTTGTCTGCCCCATGGATTACACGGTCAACAACGGCGCGTTCAAGAACCTGGTCCGGCGGCAACTGGCGCTTGCCAACGCCAGCGGGCGCGTGTTTCCCGGCCTGGGCGTCACCGCCATGGAAAGCCAGTTGACGCCCGACCAGGTCATCGAGCAGATCCGGCAGACGCGCGAGGCCGGCGCGGGCGGGTTTGTCCTGTTCGACCTTAACCGCACCCTGGAGCACGACATTCTGCCGGCGTTGCGCATGGGCCTGACCAGGCCGTGATATCCGCGGTAAATTTCAGGGTTTCGATTCGATGGATTAGCTTTTGACTTCGGCCTTCGTTTCCATTATGATGATCAGCGCAAAACCACCAAGACAACTGTAGCCTCAGGAAAACGCATCATGACGGGAAAACCGATCGGCAAAAGCAAATTCAAACGGGTCCTTTTAAAACTCAGCGGCGAGGCCATGCGGAACAAGCAAAGTCGCCTGAGTATTGATCCGGACATGGTGCGGACCGTCGCCGCCCGGATCAAGACGGCGCGGACCATGGGCGCTCAGATCGCGGTGGTCATCGGCGGCGGCAATATTTTCCGGGGCGGGAACGGACAGGCCCACGGGATTGATCGTAACACGGGCGACTACATGGGCATGCTGGCCACGGTGATTAACGCCCTGGCACTCCAGGACGCCCTGGAAAAAATAGGCGTAGAGACGCGCGTACAGACGGCCATCGAAATGAAACAAATTGCCGAGCCGTTCATCCGCCGGCGGGCGATCCGGCACCTGGAAAAGGGCCGCGTGGTTATTTTCGGCGGCGGCACGGGCAACCCCTATTTTACCACTGACAGCGCCGCGGCCCTGCGCGCCAACGAAATTGACGCCAATGTCCTGCTGAAGGCCACCAAGGTGGATGGGGTTTATACGGACGATCCGCTTAAAAATGCAAAGGCCCGGCGATACACGACCCTGACCTTCCGTCAAGCGCTGAAGGATTCGCTGAAGGTGATGGATTCGGCGGCTTTTGCATTGTGTATGGAGAACAACATCCCTATTATTGTGTTTGATTTCTTCAAACCCGGGAACGTCGAGCGCGTGCTGGCGGGTTGCCGGATCGGCACGCTGGTCAGAAATCCCGCCATAGGCGGGTAAACTCTAAATGGAGCGCACGCCATGGAATCACTGGATGATGTCCTGCTGGAAACCGAAGACAAGATGGCCAAATCCCTGGAATTCCTCCAACAGCAGTTCGGGGGTTTGCGCACCGGCAAGGCATCCGCCAGCCTGGTGGACCATATCACCGTCGCGTATTACGGCGCCCAGGTGCGCCTGCGTGAGATCGCCAATATCTCAACGCCCGACATGCGGCTCATCGTAATTAACGCTTATGACCCCACCGCCTTGCCGGCCATCGAAAAAGCCGTTAGCGCCGCCAACCTCGGCATCACGCCGCTCAACGATGGGCGCGTCATCCGCATCCCGATCCCGGAACTGAGCGAGGAACGCCGCCGCGAACTCTCCAAGGTGGCCAAACAGATGACCGAAAAGGCGCGGGTAGTTATCCGCAGTAACCGCCAGGAAGCCAACGAACAGGTCAAGCGCCTGCTTAAAACCAGCTCGATCACGGAGGACGAGAAGGACCACGCCCTCAAGGAAATCCAGAAATACACGGACGATTTTATCAAGAAAATGGACCAGGCACTGGAAGCCAAGGAAAAGGAAATGATGACGTTCTGATGTGGGCTACGCCCGCCGCGTCACTACGCCCCGATGCGCTTCGCGATCGGGACGGCGTGGCAACCCAAGAAATTCCAAGTTCCAAAACCCAAATTCCAAGAAATAGTCAAATTCTAATAAAAACAAAAAATCCTGGTTTTCTTTCCGTTTTTTACCTTTGCCTTAATTGATTGCATTTCATTG
This sequence comes from Verrucomicrobiota bacterium, assembly GCA_043825055.1. Classification (GTDB taxonomy): domain Bacteria; phylum Verrucomicrobiota; class Kiritimatiellia; order JAAZAB01; family JAAZAB01; genus VSJD01. Next base: position 3,703 of record JBDRSI010000221.1, on the reverse strand, counting down.
GAATTTGGATTTTGGAATTTTTGGGCGTGCCCTGAAGTATGTGCTCCGCTTAACTTCAGGGCGTGGCCATTCTTGATGTTTTCCTGTTTTTTAGCGGTTCTCAACGTTTAAGGTGCTAACCGGGAGAGAACGATGACAGATAATGGATCCACTCATGATCCAGCGGACGCGCCGCCTTTTAACGACGGTCTTAAAAGCCAGACCTCGCGAATTTCCTTGGAGAGCGCCCGCCCACTTAAATTACCCCTCGCAACGAAAAAAGCCACAGGCCGCGCACCCGATATTCCGGCGTCCGTTGGACCGATTCCGCAAACCATTCGCCTGAAGCGCCCTCCCACTTCGCCAATCACGGTGCAACCCGTTGACCTGCCGCCATCGGCAAATAAGGCCAGCGATGCCGCTCTCGTGCAGGCGCCCACCACTGTCCGAACCGCGACCGCGGAAACGGTCAAGCGGCAGACCTCGCGCATCGGGCTGGCCGATTCAGCGGCGCCCAAGAGTCCCACGGACTTTAAGCGGACCACCGGCCCCATTTTGGGCATTCCCATGCATGCCGGGCCGATTCCACAAACTATTCGCCTGAAGCGCCCGGCCACATCGCCAGTGAAACGCCCGGCCACATCCCGGGCCATCGTCAAACCGTCGGAACCCACCGTGATGCCGCGCGTGGAACAGGCAACATGGGGTGGCCAGGAGATTACCGAAGCGCCGACGGTCATCAAACACTTAGCCGCGCCCAAGGCACCGACATCGCGCATCGTGCTGGACGAGCTGCCCGCGCCAGTCTCCACCACCACTAAACAGCCCACATCCCAAATTCCACCGCTCACGTCCGCGGAACCACCGGCGCCCAAGACCATCCGCCTGAAACGGCCTTCCACCCTGAGTGACGCCGAAGAAACCATCCAAGTTGCAGCAATGGAGGGATCGCTGCAGGCGGCCAAAAAAGGGGAAACCGCAAAAATCGAATTGCCGGTCGAGGATAGCGCCCTGACGCCCATTACCCAACGCAAGACAATCAAGATCAAGCGCACGGACCGCACCATCACGCCCCGCTCGGCAACGCCGGAGGCCGCCGCGACGCCGGAACCCGGCGCCCGCGTGGAAGCACCCGCACCGGAAGAGGAAGAAATGTTTGTATTTCCGCTCGTGGCTTTCGCCGCGACGCTCTGTATCGCCGCCCTTGTTTATATTATGGTCGCCCAGGCGTTTGGCGTCCATCTGCTTTTGCCTTCTTCCATGCAATTGCATTGACCGTGGATGTCAACACAAGCGCATAAAGGTCATTCGCTATTTTTGCATGTTAACATTAATGATGTCCAAGATAATCAACCACGGGTGAACACCGATTCCGACCTCACAGAGTCGGGACGGATAGGAAAAAACAGGGATTTATTGCCGACATCAGAGCCTGCCTGCCGTAGCCTTGGCATAGGCAGGTCAATCCGTGTTAATCTGTATTGAATAGTTACAATATTATTTCGTATTTTGAATTCTGGATTTTTAACTTATCGGAGGCCCCATCATGACATCCAAGCTGCTCGTTCACCTGACCGCCGCTAACTGGGACACTGAAGTAACAAAAGCGAAGACACCCGTGCTGGTGGATTTCTGGGCCGAATGGTGCGGTCCCTGTAAAATGATTGCCCCGGTCCTTGATGAACTGGCGGGTGAATTATCCGGAAAAATCAAGATTGCCAAGGTCAATGTCGAGGAGAGCCAGGACCTGGCCGCCAAATTCCAAATCCGCTCCATCCCCACCCTGCTGGTCTTCAAGGCCGGCGTCGTGCAGGAACAGATGGTCGGCGCCCCGCGTAAAGCCGATTTGCAGGCCAAACTCAATGCCTATCTGTAATCCGGGAATGGTGCCTCCGGCGGGCTTGTCCGCCTTCGGCGGGGCAATGCGCCCCAATGACGTGCGGGTGGCGGTGGAAGAGGCCGATTACATTATCGCCATAGGCCCGCTTATCACTGATCTTGCCGCCGGCATATTTACCCACCACATACACCGATATTGTCCGGGTCATCGGCGCGGGAAAGGGATACACGGTTTCGATGGAAGATGAACTCTTAACTGCTCTAAAGGTTGCCAAGAAGAACTATTCCGCAAAAACAAGGAAATTGACCGCTGAACTCAAAAACTGGTAAAATAATACAGGATATAACTTATTTGGAGCGCGGCCATGGAAATCACCGTTGATTTTTTACAACTGTTCTTGCGGGGTCTTTATTTCACCGCACCCTTGTTATTGATTCTCTTGTTGATCATCGTCTTGATCGGCCAGATCGTCGGACGCCACGAAGCATGGTCAAAATTCGACGCGCTCTACTGGGCGTTCATCACGGCGATTACCGTGGGGTACGGTGATTTCCATCCGCACAAGAGGCTGTCCAAGGGACTCGCCGTCCTGACCGCATTGACGGGGATTATTTTCACCGGTATCGTCGTTGCCATCGCCTTGCATGCGGCACAAACCGCGTTCAAAAAATATATTTAGAGCAGCGTCGGTAATACAGGCGAGAAAGCAGTAAAAAATGAGACAATCTTTTTATGAATAAAAACAACATCAATGTTAATGTTGTGCTCAACGATGCAGGCGGGCTAATTCAAACTGATGAGGGCCGGCATCCGTTTAGCTCCCGTCTTTTGGTCAATGATCAATGGCTGGCGGTTCCCTTTCAGGACCAAAAAAACATAAGTCATCTCCCGCTGGAAATCAAATGGACCCAAAAGAGTATGGCCCCTTGCTGGGTATCGCTTAAAGCGGAATTGACCAATAAAGGCCGGGAGCCGGCCCGGTTGGGGTCGTTTCATATGATGGAGGGCGGCAACCTGGGAACGGACGGGTCGGATCCGGTCGTATTTCTTGACAGCGCCGGCGGCTGGTTCGCCGGCGCGGTCAAAGGGAAGGCATCCTGTCCTCCATACATGGAGAAGTGGGAAAATTATTTTATTGCGGATGAGGACATTTGCTGGGCAAAAGAACTGATGGGCGGCAAGTTGGAGGCCGGAGCCCATCACAGTCCGGCGGGATTGATGGTGTATTATCGGGGCCAAGGATTGCCAGCCTGGATGCTTTCGTTCGTTGTGCCGATGGAAAGATGCGCGGCCACGCCGCTGTTGCTGGTTGATCCTCAAACCGGAGGAGTGCGGGCGTTTGCGCTCATCAATAATTTTGCCGGATATGAATTGTCGCCGGGCGAAAGCATCGCCACGGAAACCATTCTGCTGGGAAAATTCAACGACCCGCATGAAGCCTTGGAGACTTGGGCGGATACCTGCGCCAAAATCCGCAAGTTAAAAGTTTACCCGAAACCGCCGGCTGGCTGGCTCTCCTGGTACGGTTACCGCCTGACGCAAAATGAAGCCGATACGATGCGGACGGCGGATCTTATCAAGAAGGAATTTGATGGCCTCGGGTTCAAATATATGCAGTTGGATTTGGGATATAACAAGGGCGACTTGCCCGGCAACTGGTTTGAGGTGAACGAACGCTATCCGCGCGGGCTGAAATATCTGGCGGATGAGTTTTCCAAGCGCGGCTTTAAACTCGGAATATGGGTGAGCCCGGTGGTCCTGGCGGCTGATTGCACATTTGCGCGGGAACATCCGGAGGCTCTCATTCGGCTTCATCCAAAGGACGCTCCGGGACGATGGTCATGGGAACCGCATTGTGAACTTTTTGAACTGGATCCGACTCAT
>JBDRSI010000220.1:0-5708 GCA_043825055.1 Verrucomicrobiota bacterium | reverse complement strand
CCGGGCAGCGGCCTGGATACGATTGGCCCGTTCCACGTAGCCATCCTGCCCCGCTTGCAGGAGGTCTTCAACGCCAGCTACACCTCGAGCTGCAACGATCCGGGTGTCGCCGCCCTCTTCTCGCTGGAGCCGTGGCCAAATGAGTATGCCAATATCCATTACTACAACGTGTACAAAGCTGGCACTCCCGGCGTTGACCTGGACTGGCGCACCTGGCTGGTGGGGGTGGAGTATGTGAAGGGTCAACCTTATCTGTTTTCCTTGATCCACTTCCAGTGGGAGCCGTAAGGAGACCGTTCGGAAACCTCTTTGTTAATCGGAGATGAATAGAGATAAACGGTGTGAAGCCTTGATAAACAGGCAGATTTGACGAACCCGTTCCCTTGAAGGGAACGGGTTCGTTTTATGGTATAATATTACTATTGATAAAATTATCAATAAGGATATAAACATGTCCTGCACTGACCGCCTTTCCCAAACCCTGCGTAGGCGCGGTTTCCGCATCACCCCCCAGCGGCTTGCCATCCTGCAAACCCTGCACGATGGCGGTCACCTTTCGCCCACGCAAGTTTACGAGCGCACGCGGCAAGCCATGCCCGGCATGACCGAGGCGACCGTCTACCGCACGCTGGAATTCCTGGCCGGGAACGGCATCCTGCTGGTTGCGGATCGGGGCAACGGCCATCTCGCGTATGAACTATCCGGCGAGTCCCACCATCACTTGATTTGCCGCGCTTGCGGCTCGCAAACGGATATTGAACCTGCCCTACTGGAAAATGCAATCCGCCAGATGGAAAGCAAAAGCGGTTATCGTCTCAACGCCGGTCACTTGACATTTTTCGGGCTTTGCCCGCAGTGCCAACCGGAATCCGACGTCTCCTGACGTCGGGCCGCTATTCTCCCGAAGTCTGGAGACTTCGGAGTCCAATCACAGAATTAGGAGGTTACCATGCTTCATTCCCCTGTTCCCATGCACATCCCGGATGGGTTCCTGTCCACCCTGGTTTCGATCGTGCTGTGGGTCGTCACCATTGTCGTGGTCGGTTATGCGATCAAACGCGTCGGCAAGGACTTGGGCGAGCGCCAGGTGCCGCTGATGGGCGTGCTGGCGGCAGCCATCTTCGCCGGGCAGATGCTCAACTTCACCGTGGCGGGCGGCACTTCCGGCCACTTGATGGGCGCGGCCATCGCCGCCATCCTTCTCGGCCCGTGGGCGGCAGTCATCGTCATGACCACCGTCGTCGGCGTGCAGGCGCTCATCTTCCAGGACGGCGGCTTGCTGGCCCTGGGCGCCAATATCTTCAACATGGGTGTCGTCGGCGTGGCAGTTTCATATTTCGTCTACCGCACGGTGCAGAAACTGGCGGGCGGACAGAAATGGGGCGTCTTTGTTGGCGGGTTCGCCGCGGCCTGGCTTTCGATTGTGATTGCCGCGCTGGGCGTGGCCTTGCAACTGGCGCTCTCCGGCACCTCGCCCGCCAATATCTCCGTCCCGGCCATGGGCGGCATCCATGCCATCATCGGCATCGGCGAGGGACTGATCACTCTCGGTGCGCTGGCTTTCCTGTATGCGGCGCGGCGCGACCTGCTGCACATCGGCGAGGCGGCTCCGAAGGGCGGCGCGGCGGTCTGGGTTGGCGGGCTGGTGATTGCGGCCATTCTTGCAATTGCCTCCCCACTGGCCTCCGCCCACCCCGACGGTCTGGAATGGGTGGCCGAGCAGAAGGGCTTCCTCGGGGCGGCGCGCGCCCCGCTCTATAACGTCATCCCGGATTACATCTTCCCCGGCATTACCAATGAGGCCTTTGCTACCATCATCGCCGGCATCCTCGGCACACTGCTGGTCTTCGGCGTAACGCTGGGGGTGGCATACGCCCAGCGCAAACGACCGACCACGTGACTATCCGACCATCAAACCACGTGACTATCCAATTATCCAACTACCCAACTAATCCATGCACGTCCATTTCCTCGACCCCTACCGGCCGCGCACCAGCCCCGTCCACGCCTTGGATGGGCGCGTCAAATTCGTGCTGACGGTGGCCTTCATCCTGACCGCCTCGCTGACACCCATGGCGGCCTGGCCGGTCTACATTTTGCTCTTTGCGCTGGTGCTCTCGGTGGAGATTCTCTCCGGGCTGGGGGTCGGGTACGTGCTGAAACGCGCCAGTCTGGCCCTGCCATTCGTTTTGGCGGCTTTGCCAATCATCTTTACCACAGAAGGGATTGCACTCTTCACCCTGCCCCTCGGCGCGTGGACATTGACCGCCTCTGCCGAGGGGCTGGCGCGCTTCGTCAGCGTGGCGCTCAAGTCGTGGCTCTCGGTGCAGGCGGCCATCCTGCTGGCTTCGTCCACGCCGTTCCCGGAGTTGCTGCAAGCCATGCGCGCCGTGCGCATTCCCCGTTTGCTGGTGGCAATGTTCGGGCTGATGTGGCGCTATACATTTGTGCTGGTAGACGAGACCCTGCGCCTGATGCGCGCCCGGGCGGCGCGTTCCGGTCAAAGTGCAGTGGCGGGTAGGAGGTCCGGGGGGAGCATGATCTGGCGGGCGCGCGTCACCGGCGGGATGGCAGGCAGCCTGTTCCTGCGCGCCTTCGAGCGCAGTGACCGCATCTACGTCGCCATGCTCTCGCGCGGCTACGACGGCGAGGTGCGCTCTCTGCCGCAGACGGGTATGTCGGGCAGCGGCAAACTGACGCTGGCGAGCGGACTGATCGTGATGGTTGTGTTATTGTTGTTGGGATTCTTCTTCCAGGGATAGTTCAGTGCATCATTCGATAGAAGTCGAGAACTTGTCATTTTCATACCCCGACGGCCACCCGGCTCTGCGGGAGGTTTCACTGACCATCGCGCCGGGTGAGAAGGCCGCGCTGGTCGGGCCGAACGGAGCGGGCAAGTCCACCCTGATTTTGCACTTGAACGGCATCCTGACTGGTCAGGGACGGGTGACGGTCTGCGGGCTGGAGGTGGGCGGGAAGACGCTCGGCCGCGTGCGCGCCGCGGTAGGGCTGGTGTTCCAGAACCCCGACGACCAGTTGTTCTCGCCGACGGTTTACGAGGACGTGGCCTTCGGCCCGCTCTACCAGGGACTTGGACCGGACGAGGTGGCGGCGCGCGTGACCTCGGCCCTGGCCGCCGTTTCGATGCAATCCTACGCCCGGCGCGTCTCGCACCACCTGAGCGCGGGCGAGAAGAAGCGCATCGCGATTGCCACCGTCCTTTCGATGCACCCCGAAGTGCTGGTGCTGGACGAACCGACCGCCGGTCTCGATCCGCGCGCCCGGCGCGGACTGATCAACCTGCTGAGGGAGTTGCCGGTCACGATGCTGGTCGCCAGCCATGATCTACGCATGGTGGGCGAGCTTTTCCCGCGCATGGTGGTAATGGATGAGGGGAAAATCGTAGCCGACGGCCCGACCGCGGAGTTGATGAAAGACGAGAAATTGCTGGAAGCGCACGGGCTGGAGAGGCCGTAAGGTTTACACGTTCTCACGTTTGAACGTGATTGTGTTGTATAATGGGTGCAGGAGCGAGATATGGAAATGTTCGTGTTTACCGGCATTATCTGGAAGGACGGCGAGGACTACCCCGCCCTCTGCCCCGAATTGGATATCGCCAGTCAGGGCGGTTCGCCAGACATAGCAAAACAAATGCTGTTGGAGGCAGCCACACTTCACCTGGAGGGCGCGGTTGAAGATGGGCTGCCTTATTTGCGGCCTGTGCCTCCCACCGACGACCCCCGTAACACCTTCCCAGAGAAGTTACTGGAAGTCTTCCGCTTCAAGGTTGACGTAGCCATCCGCGCTTATGCCTAAATTACCGGTCTTGAAACCGCGTAAGGTGATCGCTGCTTTGGAGAAAGCCGGTTTCAGGCAAGTTCGCCAGCGCGGCAGTCATGTGCAACTTAAGCGGGGAAACCTGTCAGTCACAGTGCCTGTGCATCCAGGCGACTTGAACCCCGCTGTGATTCGTTCAATCCTCCGGCAGGCGCAGATGACAGTGGATGAATTCCTCATTCTTTTGTAAAAAACAGCGAGTGCAGACCTCCGAGTTCTTAAAGAACTCGGAGGTCTCGCGATTACACCCCCGCGGCTTTCTTCAGCGCCTCGGCCTTATCCGTCTTTTCCCAAGGCAGGTCGAGGTCATCGCGGCCGAAGTGGCCGTAGGCGGCGGTCTGCTTGTAGATCGGGCGGCGCAGGTTCAGGTCGCGGATGATGGCGCCCGGGCGCAGATCAAAGTGCTGGAGAATCAGTTCGGCGATCTTGTCATCGCCATTCAAGCCGGTGCCGAAGGTCTCCACGTTGACGCTCAACGGGTGCGCCACGCCGATGGCGTAGGCCACCTGGATCTCGCAGCGCTCGGCCAGCCCGGCCGCGACCACATTCTTGGCCGCCCAGCGGGCGGCATAGGCCGCGGAGCGATCCACCTTCGTGGGGTCCTTGCCGGAGAACGCCCCGCCGCCGTGACGCCCCATGCCACCGTAGGTATCCACAATGATCTTGCGCCCGGTCACGCCGGCGTCGCCCTGCGGCCCGCCGATGACGAAGCGCCCGGTCGGGTTGACGTAGATTTTTAGGTCTTTATCCACCATGCCGTCCGGCATACTTGGCAGGATGATGTGTTCGATGATTTGCTCGCGGATGTCGGCCTGCGACATTTCGGGCGCGTGCTGGGTGCTGACCAGCACGGTGTCAATGCGTTTCGGCTTGCCGTACGCATACTCGACCGTGACCTGGCTCTTACCAACCGGGCGCAGCCAGGGCAGCGTGCCGTCCTTGCGCAGCTCGGCCAGGCGGCGGGCCCGTTTGTGGGCCAGGTAGATGGGCATTGGCATCAGTTGGGGGGTTTCATTGCAGGCATAGCCGAACATCATGCCCTGGTCGCCGGCGCCGATGGCCTCGATCTCGGCCTCGGACACTTCGCCGGTCTTCGCTTCGAGGGCTTTATCCACGCCCATGGCGATGTCGCCGGACTGTTTGGCAATGGCGACCAGCACGCCGCAGGCATTGCCGTCAAAGCCTTTTTTGCTGTCGTCATAGCCGATCTCGAGGACGGTCTTGCGCACCAGGTCATCGAAGTTGATCTGGGCGCGGGTGGTGATCTCGCCCAGCAGCATCACGTAACCGGTCTTGGTCGCCGTCTCACAGGCGACGCGCGACATCGGGTCCTGCTCCAGACAGGCGTCCAACACGGCATCGCTGATCTGGTCGCAGAGTTTGTCGGGATGGCCCTCGGTGACCGATTCGGAGGTGAACATCAGTTTGGGTGATGTCATGAAAGTGGTGCTCATAGTGTTTGTGTCTCCTTTGCAAAAGAAATTGCCCCTTCAGAACATCGTGAAAGGGCAATTGCGCAGAGGCACGGCTGCCCTCTCATCTTCCAGAATGTTGGATAACCACCAGGGTTATCCCTACTGCCGGAATTGGCACCGCGGATTAGTGACTTAGTACATTAGTAAATCAGTAACTAGTTTACTAATCTACTAATTTACTAGCCACCAACCTGGTTGCCGAGGCTTCACAGGGCCGGTCCCTCCACCTCTCTGGATAAGAGTTGCCGATTGGGGCTATTGAATTGTGGCGGGATAATACCACAAGTTAGAAAGAGCGTCAAATCAAATCACTTGGGGACTAGTGCTTGATTTTTGGTACAATCACCCTACTATGCCCTCCGATACCCAAGTCATTTACTCGATGGTGCGCGTCGG
>JBDRSI010000219.1:0-5089 GCA_043825055.1 Verrucomicrobiota bacterium | reverse complement strand
GCGCGCCAAAGTCCGCAGGTTGCGCAGAACACGTCCGTCTTTTCTCAACAAAACCATCAGGGCATGCATAGATGATAAGAATGGTCAATGGTTAATGGTCAATGGCTAATGGGGGATGGGGAATGGAAATAAGGATTCGTTACAGTTCTTCGTTCTTCGTTTTCCGCTTCACGTTCTCTATTCTGCCAACGCTCCACGTTCTTTCCGTCGTCCGTCGTCAAGCCTCCTCAGGGCGGGTGAGCCGCAAGAAGATATCCTCCAGCGGCCCCTGCATGGAACTGCGCGTCTTCAGTTCGGCTAACGTTCCCAAGCCCACCAGGCTGCCGCCGGCAATAATCCCGATCCGGTCCGCCAATTGCTCGGCAAACGCCAGGATGTGCGTGGTCAGGAAAATGGTCGTGCCGGCCCGGGCCGCCTGTCGAAGCAGATCGTGAATTAAACGGATGCTGAACGGATCCAGGCCGACAAACGGTTCGTCAATGAACAGCACCTCGGGTTGGTGCAAAAAAGTGGCCGCGTAAATCAGCCGCTGGCGGTATCCGTGCGACAGGTCTTTGATCAGCGTCTGCGCATACTCGTCAATGGCAAATAGCGCAAAGAACCGCTCGCGCGCCGCGTGGACCTGGGCGGCGGGAACCTGGTACAGGTCGCCGATAAATTGAAAGAACTCGACCGGCGTCAGGCGCTCGTAGAGAAAAGGGGTGTCGGGAATATAGCCGATCAATCGCCGGACCGCCGCCGGATCGGCCTGAATATCAATCCCCCGGATGCGGATCGTGCCGCCGTTCGGCTTCAGCAGGCCGCACAGGATTTTAATGGTCGTCGTCTTGCCGGCGCCGTTGGGCCCGAGGAAGCAGAACAGCTCGCCCCGCGGAATGGTCAGCGACAGGTCCTTGACCGCCTGCAGGGTTCCGAAATTTTTGGTCAAGTGCTCGATTTCAATCATTGCTCTCCCACGATCTCCACGCTGACTTGCCCCAGCAGTCCTAACAATTTCAGCTGGTCGGCGATCTCGCCCTGTGCCACCGAAATGTGCGTGGCATCCACGGTCTTTTGCCCCCAGGTCGGGTCCAACTCCACCCATTCTCCAACATAGACCGCCGGCCAGGCGTGATAATAGAAAGCCCCCGGCGCGCCATCCAGCTCGGCATATACCAGGCCAACGTGGACCCGGGCCGGAAGCCCGATGGCGCGGGCCAGCGCCACAAAAAGATACGTATGCTCGTTGCAGTCGCCCTCCCGACGCTTCAACACGTCGAGCGCGGATGGCAGACTGATCGCCGCCTGCTTTGCGATGGCGCGAAAGACCCAGTCGCCGATGGCTTGCGCCGCCGCCCAGCTGTTGGTCTCATCGCCGACAATCATGCGGGCTTGCCGGAGCATGGCCGGGTGATCGGCCTGAAGCGCGGGCGAAGAAGCCAGAAACGGATGCAGGGCCTCCGGCGCCGACCCAAGCACAGCGGCCTGGCTTGGGTCCGCCTGGGCGCGCAACGTCAGGCCAACATGCCGGTCTTCCTGGGCCTCGACAACCTGGCGCGGGCCGGCAAAATTTTGCGGATTGAGACTCACGCCATGTATATTTAGTTTCAGCATCCGGCATGTACGCGGATTTTGTACCCGGCCACGGCAGGGTACCGCCATGGCCGTGAGCAGGTCATCCGCACCGGCCGAGTTGTCGGCACCAGTCGTGTCCTGCTTAAAGGCTAACACGTCTTTGGCTGAACACAAGGTCATGGTCCAGCCGAAGGGCGTCTCCTGCCGCAGGATGCGCCCTGCGGAATCCATCCAGGACAACGTTTCCAGTCCCTGGTACACCAGCTTCAGCACGGTGGTTTCCTGTTCGCACCCAGCGGCTTTCAGCTTTTCCCTGCGCAGAGCTTCCACGCGCACATCTGATACGGACAGCGTCACGGGATCCAGCACCCGCAGGCCTAAAGATTCGCCCGGCTTCAAGCCCGCCAAGGCCATTTCAGTCACGGGGGAATACAGAATGACGTCGTCCGGAACGGTCAGCATCACGGTTTGCTCGCCGCTATCCGTGCGGATGCGGACAGTAAAATTGTGAGCCCCGGTTTTGCGACCCTCGATGCGGGTGGTATAGACGCTGGACGAAACAACGGTGTAAAACTTCTGAAGCTCGTAACCCGCATTCAGCGTGGCGCCGGCCATGACATTCACCCCATGGACCTGCCCCATCAACTTGATGTTGAACACGGTCTGGTTATGGAGCGTATAGGTGGCGTTGGGCGATGTCATGTCGCTATCCACCCAGGTATGGCTGTAACCAATGGGATTGTTCCGGAATTCGATCTGCATCCATGTATCGAGGATGAGCGGGCCGTTCTTGAAAAGCGAGCGATAGCCCGGCGCGGTGGCCGTAAACCAGCGGGGAAAAGCTTCATACCGGACCAGCCACCCGGTCATGAGTAGCCAGAAGAGGACGATCAGACTGCGGGCAATGTTCACAAGCGTTAATTTTTAACAAGCATCTATCCTCCGGACGGAGGGCATTGCTCATCAAAGAGCTGGTTCAGAAAGACTATGTGTTTCTTTTCTTCCTCGATAATGAGATCCAGTTTGTTACGACCCAGGGCGGGTGGAACCATTGCCTGCATACCGACGTAAAAGACGATTGAATCCTTTTCCATGCCGACGGCAATCCCCAAAATATCGGCGAATGATTCACCGCCCTTTAACATATCCTTGGGCCCGCGTTGGACATCCACTACACGGCGATCGGCCATGGCCCTCAAGTAGGCTTTGGCTTCCTGACCGGGATCATACACCACGGCTTCCTGTTCCTTGCTTGCGAGCTGCCGACGCAAAGCTGAAAAGGTCGCACCATGCTGGTCTTCCTGCTCGGCGATAATCGTCAACAGGCGTTGCTGGGCCGGGAACTGTTTCGCCGCCAACCGGTAAAAGGCGGCGCCATTGCGCTCGATCTGCTCGGCCATTTCGAAGACTTCATCCGCGTTAAAGACAAATGCCATTTACACACCCCTCCTTTTTTTAAACTCACTAAAGGCCGGAAGTCAGAGATCAGAAGTCGGAGGTCAGAGGTCAGCAAACAGTTGTTTGTTCCTGGTTCTTCGTTCTTCGTTTTTCGTTTTTCGCTCCACGCTCCTCGCGCCACGTGCTTTTCCGCCATCTGTCGTCCGCCGTCCGTCGTCTGTTGCCTATCGCTTGCCCTCCGAAGCACTCGGGCGAAGGAGGGTCTGTCTTCCCACGGTCGTCTTGACTCAGAAACTATACGCCACTTTGAGCGTGCCGTGTCCGTTTTCCTCGGCATTGGCGCTCGTGCCGCCATAGAGGTTGACGCTGAGATTCTCGACCGGCTTATAACACATACCGCCGTTGAAATAGAGTGGTACGTCCTTGGTGCTTCCTTGTTCTTTTTCGGTCACCTTGGCTTCCGCCAGCACCGAAAATTGGTCGCTCAGGTCCCAGATGAACGCCAGCGCACCTTCAAAGCGGCCATTGTCGCCGACGTTGGTATCATAGCGCCCATCGAGCACCCAGGTGTACTTGTCGAATGTTGTCGTGCCGACGGCCGTACCGAAAATGGCGTCCATCTTGCCCAGGCCCATGTGCTCCTTGTCGTTGCCGCTTGGGACCGTGACTTCGACATAGGGTATGACCCATGGATACTTGTAGGTGTATTCATAGGCCAGCAGTTCCGCGCCGACGGCAATATCATTGAACCCGGCCTTGATATCATCCTTGGCGTCCGATTGGTTGATACTGAAGGGAACCGTCGAATAAACCGTCAGATTTTCGAGCAAGCCATACTTGGCATAGGGCTTGACGGTCGTGGATTTCAACCTGGGATTGGCGTTTTTATCCACAAAAACGCCCTGATAGGACTTGGGATCAATCTGGGAGACGAAATATTCATCATATTGCGCGTAGCCTACGAAGGTGCCGACCTCCGCCTTGCCCTTTTCAGGGAAGCGGTTCTCGCGCGTGAACAACGGACGCATGGATTCGCTTTGCGCCCATCCGGAAGTCGCGATTATCACAGCCGCTGTTATGACCAAGTCCAATCTTTTCATATTCATTTGCCTCTCCTTATAGGATGATGACCAACGATTGTTTAAAACCATACACACATGCAATTTTCAACGCAAGCAAAAAAAATCGGCTTAACCTGATCTATTCATGCAAAGCCAAGAATAGATCACCCTGCCCTTCGACTTAGCTCAGGGCAGGCGGGCTTCGACTACGGCCTGAAAACAGGCCTTCGCTCAGGGTTAACCTTGCGCAAGCCCTGAGCAGAGTCGAAGGGCGCGTCGAAATCCCGACGCGCTTTGCGATCGGGATGACTATGAATGAAAACGAAGTTTTCATAAATAAGTCAGGTTAAGGGGGTGAGGATATGAGCTGGCAAACAATGGAATTGGATCAGCAAAGTATTGGCCGCCGCGGCGAAATTTTAACCAGGGATGTCTATCGCTGCGGCTTTTGTAAAGGCACGGGCCTGCTTTCTTCCCAAAAAGGGATAAAATGCCCCGTCTGTTCAGGAGCTGGAAAAGCCCATGTTCAATCACCGGCCGTAATTTGCGCTTACTGTAATGCAACCGGAAAAAGGTATCCGCGGACTACGCTGACCTGCACCGTTTGCCGGGGGAACGGGGTTGTGAGCGTGGGGACTTCCCGGATTGAAACCTGTCCGGTCTGCAAAGGGATCGGCCGGGAACGAGGCAAAACGCTTCCTTGCTTAACATGCAAAGGCACGGGTGTTGTTGCGGAAAAGAAAAAATAGTACCTTATCCATTAGAAACCGCGATAAAAAACAAGATAACCACGCGACGTTCTTCAGAAGTCATTAATTATCCGGATAATTAAGCCGGCGCATGAGTAACCACGAAACACGGAACACACGAAATGGATGAGAATAAGATTCTGTTTGCCTGCCCGCAGTGCTACAGCGTTGCAGGCGGGTCATTACCAAAAAAAACAGAACATGAAAGATTTGTTCGCTGAACTTTCGTGTATTTAGTGTGTTTCGTGGTTAAAAATCTGTGGGTTGCCACGCCGCCCCGATCGCGAAGCGCATCGGGGCGTAGTGACGCGGCGGGCATAGCCCGCG
>JBDRSI010000218.1:0-3031 GCA_043825055.1 Verrucomicrobiota bacterium | reverse complement strand
GTTGAACATGGAGAGTAAAATCCTCAGCCCCGAGTTCCTCCAGGATACCGACGAACTGCTGCGCGACGGAATCACGTATTCCCATCTGGAGGCATACACGCTCTTGAAGCAGGATGTGCTGTCACGTTTGGATGACGTTGAGTAATCATTCATCCCTGAATATTGCACGAACACGGGAAATTGTGGTGACGTTTCGACAATCTGAAATTCAGCCTTGGCGCGTGGGCGGACGACGGACCCTCCTGCGCCAAGGCGCTACGGAGGGCAGGCGACGGACAAAGACAGACGACAGACGACGGACAACGGAGGACAGATCAGAGGGCAGAGATAAGAGATCAGAAAGCTGAGCACTGACCTCTATTATAAAATCCCCAAGTGACCCATATTTTCGGTAAATGGGTCATGGGTTTTGACCCGTTTATCTTGCTTCGGCCCGCTTATGACGGGATGAAGTTTTCCCGGCCGGTGAGGGCCAGAATGGTTTCGGCGATCAGCGCGACGGTCGCATCCAGATCGCGGAGCGAGACCACTTCCACGGGGCTGTGCATATAGCGGTTTGGCACGCTGACCAGCGCCGCGGCACAGCCGCCGCGTGACAACTGCATGGCGTTGGCATCGGTCCCCGTGCTGCGCGGCTCGGCCTGCATCTGGAACTTTATTTTTTTGCGGCGGGCAGTGTCGCAGAGCAGGCGGCCCAGCACGGGATTGATGTTGGCGCCCCGGTGCAGAATGGGTCCCTTGCCCAGCGCGATGTCGCCGACTTTCTTGGGGTCGCCGCCCGGGTAGTCGGAAGTGAACCCCACGTCTACGGCAATGCCGATGTCCGGATTAATATGGTAGGCGCTGGTAATTGCGCCCCGCAAACCTACTTCTTCCTGCACGGTGGATACCGCGAACACGGCCACGTTCAACTTTTTACGCCGCAGGGCGCCCAACACTTCCGTCACGACCCAGGCGCCGACGCGGTCATCAAAGGCGCGCGAGGATACCAGCTCGTTTTTCAATTCGATGAAGTCCGGCGTGATGACCACGGAATCGCCCACCGCCGCCGATTTCAGGGCGTCCGCCTTGTTCTTGGCGCCGATATCAATCCAGAGATCCTCCAGCTTAATGCCCTTGTCGCGCTCGGCCGTATCCAGCAGATGAACCGGCTTGCGGCCGATGACGCCATAGATCGGTCCCTTGGCGGTGGTGATACACACGCGCTGGCCGACGGCGACCAGCGGATCCCAGCCGCCGATGGCCGCAAAGAATATGAATCCGTTGGCGTCAATGTGGGTAATCATCAGCCCGATTTCATCCACGTGGCCGGCCAGCATGACCTTGACACGGGCCTTCTCGTTCAGTGCCCCGATCAGGTTCCCGTGGACGTCCCCGGCGACACGGTCCGTGACGTTCCGCATCCGGGCACGAATCACTTTTTGAGCGGGCACCTCGAACCCCGACGGGGAGGGTTGTTTCATCAGGTTTTTCAAAAAAGACAGCGAATCAGCATTCATGGATGGTCCTTGTGGTGGTTAATGACGAACACGACGAACGTGTCAAGGGCTCCATTGTGCAAACTGCTTGCTCGACTGTCAAGCCGCCATTTACCATACCCAAATCTTGAACTTGCGCAAACGGGCGTGGGTCGGTAAGGTAAAGGCTTGTTTGACAACATACGGAAGAGAAAAGCAGGGAATTGCCCGCAAAACACGCTAAAGGCCGCTAACAAGACTTGCTTTCGCGCTTTTTCGTGCGTGTCTCCCATAGCGCATGGGCGAAGGGGGATGTTTAGCGGGTTATCCAAAATATCTCAGGACTAATAATGGACACACTGCAAAAATCGAGCCACCCCGGGCCGAAGGGGCCGGTGGTGCTGACGATCATGGATGGGGTGGGGATCGGCAAATACGCGGAGGGCGACGCGGTCCGATCGGCGCTCAAGCCGAACTTGGACTGGCTGAAAGCCAACGCGCTCGCTTGTCAGCTCAAGGCACACGGTAAGGCGGTCGGCCTCCCCAGCAATGCCGATATGGGCAACAGCGAAGTGGGCCATAACGCCATCGGGTGCGGCCGGGTCTTCGACCAGGGCGCCATGCTGGTCAACGCGGCGATCGCCTCGGGCGCCATGTTCCGGGGCGAGGTCTGGACGAAGCTCATCCGTAACTGCCGCGCGCACAATGGTACGCTCCATTTCATCGGGCTATTTTCCGACGGCAACGTGCACAGTCATCTGGACCATCTCAAGGCCATGCTGGGGCAAGCCAAAAAAGAAGGCGTTCGCAAGGCGCGTATCCATATCCTCTTGGATGGGCGCGACGTGGGCGCAACCTCGGCGCTGGATTACGTGGACCCGTTTGAAAAGTTTCTGGCCGGCCTGAACGCGGACAAATCCGTGGACTATTGCATCGCCTCGGGCGGCGGGCGCATGGCAATCACCATGGACCGCTACAACGCGAACTGGGACATGGTCAAGCGCGGCTGGGACACGCATGTGCGCGGGAGCGGCCCGCAGTTCAAGTCGGCCCATGCAGCCATCGAAGCCCACCGCAAGGCCAAGCCGGGTGTCATTGATCAGGACTTGCCGCCCTTTATCATCGTCCGCGACGGCAAACCCGTGGGGCCGATCGTGGATGGCGACAGCGTCATTTATTTCAATTTCCGCGGCGATCGCGCCATCGAGATCAGCCGGGCATTTGAGGACGACGATTTCAATAAATTCGACCGCGCGCCCCGGCCCAAGGTGGAATACGCCGGCATGATGCAATACGACGGCGACCTGAAAATCCCAAAGCAGTACCTGGTCACTCCGCCGGCCATCAACCGGACCATGGGCGAACTGCTTAGCCATGCGGGTATCCGGCAACTGGCGATCAGCGAAACCCAGAAGTTTGGGCATGTCACGTATTTTTTCAACGGCAACCGCTCGGGCAAATTCGATGAGAAGCTGGAGGAATATGTCGAAATCCCGTCCGACCGCATTCCATTTGAACAGCGTCCCTGGATGAAGGCGGCGGAAATCAGCGACTATGTTGTGGCCGCGATCTAT
>JBDRSI010000217.1:0-2364 GCA_043825055.1 Verrucomicrobiota bacterium | reverse complement strand
CGCATCAACTCCCGGCATTATCCGGCTCATTGAAAATGATCTGCGAGCCCGCGGGTTCGAAGGCGAACGGCACGGGGAAAAGCCCCTTCAATTTGGCCTGAACCGCAGGCTGTTTGTCCGGATCAACGAACAGGAGCATAAACCCGCGGCCGCCGGCGCCGAGCAGTTTCCCGCCCCGGGCTCCGACCGCCCTAGCCGCCGTATACATATCATCAACCAGCGTGTTGCTGATGCCATCCGACAATGTCTTTTTAAGTTGCCAGGATTCGTGCAGTAAATCGCCAAAGGCATCCAGAGTACCGGTCCCGCAGAGAATTGTTTCGGCTTCATCCACCATGCGCTGCATGGCGCGCAATGTTCCCGTATTCTGCCGGGTACGCCGTTTTTGAACGGCCAGGATCTGTTCGGCGGACTGCTCCACGCCGGTAAACAACAGCATCAGATGCCGTTCAATATCCAGAATGCGTTCGGCTCGCAAGGCCAGTTTTTTTACGCTTACATACGCGGTTGGCAGAAAATCCAGCCGCAACAGTCCTCCGTAGGCCGCGGCATACTGGTCCTGATGTCCGCCGGCATCGCCGACTTTTTCCCGCTCAATAAGGATCGCCTCCCGCGCCAAATCTTCAGCCGCTACCCGGTTTCCGGCCAGGCCGTGCAGAGCGTGTAACAGCCCGACGGTGAAGGCGCTGGATGTGCCAAGCCCCGTCCGGCCGGGCAGATCCGACACATGGGCGATTTCCAACCCATACCGGGGCTGCAGGTATTTCAGGCATTCCCGAATGAGCGGATGAGTGAACTCCGAAGGTTCCTGCACCGTTTCTGTTTTCGAATAACTGGCGCGAAACCGGTGTTTGAAAAACGGGCTCAGTTTGTGAATCGAAATATAGCAGAATTTATTAATGGTCGTCAGCAGGGTGGCGCCGCCGTATTCCCGGTAATAATCGGGAAAGTCCGTGCCCCCGCCAAAAAAACTGACCCGAAATGGCGTGCGTGATATGATCATGTCAGTACCTCTTGCCCAGCCAATACGTCCTTAATGAAACCGGCCACTACCTCGCGTGTTTTTGAAACAGGGCAAAGCTTTCTTATCTTTTCGATATTCACATCGCATCGTTCCACCAAGGCGCCGGGAACAAAGTGTTCGATGTTGCATCCCGGAACCATCGCGGCGACCTCGCGCAATGAAATCACCCCATCCCCCGCGACATTAAAAGTCTCGCCGGACAATTGCCGATCAACCAATGCCAGCACAATCCGGGCCAGATCGGCGCTGTGCTGATATTGATAGCATGAATCCGGATGTACCCGCAAAGGTAATCCTTTAAGAATGTCATAGATCGGGTTTTTTTTCAACCCGGGCCCGACGAAACCGCCCATGCGAACAATCAGCCACGACCGGGCGTTAAAGCGCACCAACTGCTCAGCCAGCCATTTATGATGGCCGTAACGGGAAATGCGCATGGGATCTATCGGCGCCTGCTCGGAGTTTAATGTCGGATTACCTTTATCGGCATAAACGTCAATGGTCGAAAGTTGAACATAAAGATCGAATCGAAAATCATGCAACGCATGAAACACGCTGCGCACTGATGCGTCAAACTCGAGTTCGGGATCTTTATCGGCCAGATATTTCTTTGAATTGCCATTGGCGTTAATCAGCACCCGGCACGCCATGCCGATGCTGGCCTGATACTCGGCGAGATCAATGGCGACCACGTCACGACCTTGACGCCGGGCTGCAGCCACTATGGCGGTCCCCACAAAGCCTTTCCCGCCCAGCACAACAATTTCCGGTGCAGACATATCTACTCCACAATAAAAGAAATAAGCGTTCGCTTATTTATCCAACTCGCATGCCCGCCGGCATTACAATCTGGCCGTACCTTCCTTGCGGGCCTGTAAAAACCATTTGACGGTGCGCGCCAAGCCCTGATCGAGCGTCGTCTGGCAACGTAAGCCCAGCCCATGCAAGCGCGTTGCGTCAAATATTTTGGCCATCTGGCCATCCGGCTTGGATTCATCCCACACAATACGTCCCTTATACCCAGTAGCGCTTTGCACTGTTTCGGCCAGTTTCCGGATCGTTGTCCGTATGCCGGTGGAGATATTAATGGGGTCGCTGGTATCATAGTTTGCCAGAAACCAGGGGATGGTGACCGCCACATCGCCGGCATAGACAAAATCGCGTGCCGGAAGGCCGGTGCCGAATGCAAGCACCTCGGGTTGATTACGCTCGGCGGCTTCCACATATTTCCGGATCAATGCCGGAACAACATGGGAACTCTCCATGTTGAAATTATCCCACTCTCCGTACACATTGCCGGGAACCAATACGATGGAATTAAATCCGTATTGCTGGCGGTA
>JBDRSI010000216.1:0-3723 GCA_043825055.1 Verrucomicrobiota bacterium | reverse complement strand
TCTTCCGCTTTGGTTGCAGCCTTCCGGGGCAGTGTTAAAATGATTTGCGGGTAAAATTGAGCTTGTCAAGGCATTCTTAAAATTCAAGAATACAAAAAGAGGTAACCGATGATGAGGTTTGTTCAGTTTCAATGGGGCTGTGCCTTTGCCGCGGCGCTGATGCTTGGCGGTCTAACATTGTCCGGCTATGGAAAGGATGGCATGAATCATAAAAACCAGCAGGTGGTGCGGCGAACCCGCGGCGATGGCCGCTGGTTCCCGGGAGATAAGGCGAGCCTGAGTAAGATGATCAATGAATACGTCGGCGCCGCCCGGGTGAGCCCGGTCAAAGGTCGAATCATTGGCGCCATTTCGCCCCATGCGGGGTATATCTATTCCGGGCCGATTGCCGGCTACGTGTTCCGCGTTATCAAGGAACAGGCTGCTAAGGGCGAGGCGCCGGATACGGTGGTTATTCTCGGACTCAGTCATCAGGGTGGCTGCCGTGGTGTCGCGCTCATGGATGGCGATGCCGTCCGCTCTCCGCTGGGGGAAACGGCGCTCGACAAGGACGCGGCGGCGCTGTTGACCAGCAACCGGCCCTCGATTTACCTGGATTATGCGCCGCACAATGGCGAGCACTCGGCCGAGAACCAGATTCCGTTTGTTCAGTCGGTCCTGCCCAGCGCGCGCCTGGTGGTGGGCTTGATCGGGGATCACAATCCGAAAACGTTCAACGAGCTGAGCGTCGGACTGGGGGAACTGGCTAAAAAACGCAAGTTGCTGGTCATTGCCAGTTCCGATCTGTTGCACGATCCGGATTATAATCGCGTGACCCAGACCGACCAGGCCAGCTTGAAAAATGTGGCCGCCATGAAAACCCAGGAATTGCTGGAACGCTGGAGCTACGAAAACCAGATTTTCTGCGGTATGTCGGCGGTTGCCGTGACAATGCGGTTCGTGGAGAAGCAGGGTTGCCGCGAGGGCATCGTGTTGCGCTACCGCAACACGGGCGACGATCATCCCGATAGCCGGGGAAATTGGGTCGTGGGCTACGGCGCTGTGGTTTTCCCCCTGCCTGTAGCGCCTGCCGTCGCCAAATAATCAGTGATCAGTTCTTATCCTGAGACCAACCCGCCGGATTACATCATTAAATCCCCGCCGTTTATATCAATGGAAGCGCCGGTGATATAGGCGGATTCATCCGAACTTAGGAAGAGCACAAGATCGGCTACCTCGTTGGGTGTCCCCAGCCGTGATATCGGAAACGATTGTTCATAGGCTCTTATTTTTTCGGCGGGAACCGTTTGCCGTACCATGCTGGTATCGATCAGGCCGGGGCAAACGGCATTGCAGGTGATGCCATGTCCGGCCATTTCCTTGGCCACGGCGCGCGTGATGCCGAGAACGGCTGCCTTGCTGGCCGTGTAATGCACTCCGCCAAGCGTGGATACGCTCCGGCCGGCGGAACTGGACATGTTCACGATTCGGCCATAGTGCCGTTTTATCATGGATGGCAAAACGGCCTGGGTCATCCAGAACAGGCCGTTAACATTGATGTTCATTACCCGGAGCCATTCTTCGCGGCAAATTGCCATCACGCGTGTGGGGTAGAGGATCCCCGCGTTATTGACGAGAATGTCAATCTGGCCTAACGTCTCATTCACCGCGCCGACCATGCGTTGAATGGCTTCCGGATTGTCCACGCTACCTGCCACAGCCAGGGTACGAAGGCCGTAGCGCTTCTTGATATCGGCAACCGCCTGCTGAAGCGGTTTCAATTCCAGATCGTTAATGGCGACGCGGGCGCCCTCCTGTGCTAACCGGATGGCAATAGCCTTTCCCATGCCACGGCTGGCACCGGTGACGAGCGCCACTTTATTGTGTAATCGTTTCATGTGTTTCATTGCCGAAAAGAATAGCACGATAGGCCAAAGCTGACAATCATCAAGGATTTGCATTCCAAATGATTGACAAATCAGCAAAAAGAGATTATTAAAAAAGCCGAACAACGGTTTTTAATCGAGGCGCATGACTGATGACACATATTACCACACCGTATTACCTGATCGACGAAAAGAAACTGCTGAAAAACCTGAAGATCATCCGGCGCGTGCGCGAGGTTTCCGGCGCGAAATCCGTGCTCGCGCTTAAATGTTTTTCAACTTGGCGCGTGTTCGGGCTTATGCGCAAGTACATGGATGGGACCACGAGCAGTTCCCTGTTCGAAGCCCGGCTGGGTCATGAAAAGTTCGGGAAAGAGGTCCATGCCTACAGCGTCGGGTTTTCCGGACAGGACATCAAGGCTGTCAGGAAGTTCGCTGACAAGGTAATCTTCAATTCGATATCCCAGCTTGTGATGTACTGTGCTGATGTCCGCGGACGGGAGCTGGGCCTGAGGGTCAATCCGGGGATCAGTTATTCGCATTACGACCTGGCGGACCCGGCCAGGAAATATTCAAGGCTGGGCGTTGTAGATAAAAAAAAGCTCATGCAGGTAGCATCCCTCATCAGCGGCGTGATGTTCCATTTTAACTGCGAAAACGACGACTTCGGAAAATTTTCAGCGGCCCTCGATTTTATCGGGCACAATTACGCTGACCTGCTTAAAAGGATGGAATGGGTCAGCCTGGGCGGAGGGCTTTCCTTTACAAACGACGGTTATCCGCTTGAAAAATTCTGCGATCGCTTAAAGGCCTTCGGCGAAAAATTCGATGTCCAGGTATATCTGGAACCCGGCGAGGCAGCCATTACCGGTTGTGCGGAGCTGGTGACCACGGTCCTGGATGTCGTGCATAACGAGATTGATATTGCCATCGTGGATGCCTCGACCGAAGCGCACATGCTGGACCACCTGGTCTACCGCACCAGCGCGAAGATCGCGTCTCCGGGGCAAGGCCGGTTCAAAGTCATGATTGCCGGCCGTTCGTGCCTGGCGGGCGACGTGTTCGGTCAATACAGCCTGAAAACCCGGCTGAAGCCCGGGAGCGTGGTCCGTATCGCGAATGCCGCCGGATATACGATGGTAAAAAAGAATTGGTTCAACGGATTGCCTATGCCGGCTATCTGCGTGAGAAGGTTGGACGGAAAGCTATATTTGGTTAAAAGATTCGGATATAAGGATTTCACAAACAATCTATCGTAAAAAAGGGAGAATGACATGAAAAAAAATGTACTGATCATCGGTGCCGGGGGCGTGGCGCACGTGGCGGCCCACAAGGCGGCCATGAACAATGATGTGCTCGGCGATATCTGCCTCGCGTCGCGCACGCAGGCCAAGTGCGACGAGATCATCGCGAGCGTCAAGCGCAAGAATCACATCAAGGACAAGTCGAAAAAGCTCTATTCCCGCCAGATCGACGCGCTCGACATCCCGGCCACCGCAAAACTTATCAAGGAGACCAATTCCGAGATCGTCATCAACCTTGGCAACGCGTTCGTCAACATGTCAGTCCTCGAGGCCTGCCTCGAGACCGGCGCGGTTTATATGGATACCGCCATCCACGAGGAACCGGACAAGGTTTGTGAAACCCCGCCCTGGTACGCGAACTACGAGTGGAAGCGCAAGGACCGCTGTAAAGCGAAGGGCCTGACCGCCATCCTCGGCGTGGGCTTCGATCCGGGCGTGGTCAATGCCTACGGCGCGCTGGCGGTGAAGCGTTATTTTGACAAGATTGATACGATTGATATCATGGACGTCAACGCGGGTAGGCACGGCAAATACTTCGCCACGAACTTCGACCC
>JBDRSI010000215.1:0-7394 GCA_043825055.1 Verrucomicrobiota bacterium | reverse complement strand
AGGGGGGATGACTTTCAAAACCTCTTATTTGAAGGGCGTGTTGCCCAAATCGGAAAAACGAGATTCTTCTGCCGCAAAGGCGGCATCAGAATGACATTTTTCTAATATTTATTTCATCCTTGAGGCTTGTCATGCAGAGCGTAGCCCTGAAGTATGCGCTTCGCTTAACTTCAGGGCGTAGCGAAGCATCTCAATTTGGGCAACACGCCCTGAAGAGGCTGTTGAAAAACTGCTTCGACGGTCATTCAGAGCGGAGCGATGAATCTCCAAATCGCAGATTTGGGCCATTTTTGAGATCCCTCGACTACGCTCGGGATGACGATTGCTGGCAGTAACGACTTTTTCAACAGCCTCTGAAGGTTTGGCCCTGATTCTTCTTTTCAGATATCAAACAGGCGCTGGGCATTGGCGGATGCGATTGCCTTATATGATTTTGACGTCAGACGGGCCGCGTTGAGTTTCATCACTGCCGATGCGGTATACAAAAACGGGGTATGGGAACCGAACAGGATTCTCTCCGCAGGAATCTTGCGTAACAGCGTCGGCAGGGTTTGGAAAGTCTCGATAAACGAAATATCCACGTGCACGTTTACAGTCTTTTGAACCAGTTCAATCGCTTCGCCGTGATAAGCGCAAAGGCAGATAACGGGCGCTTCACGGCATGTGTTCGCAAGTCGAACGACAGCCCGCAAATCCACTCCGGGAATTTTCATTAAGGGATATTGGTTGCGTTCGTCATTTACGCGCATTTGGATAATCAGCGGAATTCGTCTGTCTGCCAGAACTTCCATTAATTGTCCGACCGCAGGATCGGCTAACGGGTAATTGTGATAATTCGGAATTATTTTGACCGCTTTAAGGCCGTTTGTTTCCAGCGCCTTGCGCCAATTCGCAAGGCAGGGATTGATGGTTGGAACGGGGATCAGCATCGGCATTGACTTAACCGCTTTGAAAAGCTCGGCATCGCAGGCCAATGGATCGGGATACAATATGCCGTCAATTGAGGAAATTAACGCTCTGGTTATACCGGCCGCATTCAGATGTTTTGCCAGCGCCTGCGTGGAATTGACATTGAATTTATGAAACGGCCAGCGGCCAAAGGATGTATTTACGTCTACAATCATAACCCCAATAATTTCTTTGCGTTAAGTCCGAGAATCAGGTCGCGATCACGCCGGTTGATTTTGGCCCCATAAATACGGCCCAACTGGCATGAAAAATCACGGCCGGCTATATCCGAGCCGTAGAGGATTCGTTGCGCCCCCAATTTTTCAACGGCATATTCCACTATCCCCGCAAACGGCTGGGAGCCGGACGTGTCAATATAGACATTGGAATAGGGTTGTATATCCAGAACGCCGCGCATGCCCGCGGCCGTCAGGTGCGCCATGATAATTTTTGTGTTCGGATGCCGTCCGGCCAAATCGGCAATATCCGCCGGGGTTGACTCATCAAGCACTTTGCCAACGGTTTTATACCACGCGTGATGCAACACCGGAATATTCAATTGCGCGCAGGCCTCCATGATCGGGTCAAGCCGCCTGCTGCGGGCGTTTGTTTCCACTTCCAATTTGACGCCTTCCAGGTTCCCCTTTTCCACGCAGCGGGTGATTTCCTTCAAGAGAAAAATCTTCGCATGGTTCGGATTCAGAAAGCAAAACCCGATAAACACGTCCGGGTACCGCCGGACCAGTTGCATGGTTTGATTGTTGGCGGCCACAATTTGATCCGGCGTCGCACCAAAGGGCCATGATCCCAGATTACATAGCCGGGAAATACCCAGTCGCCGGGCCTCGGCCAGAATTTTTTTAATCTTTCCGCGGTTTTTTGCGGGCATATGAGTATGAATGTCAATAATCATCTGAATTACTTGTAAATAATATTATACATTCATGCAAGCAAAAAATAAAAAATCTTTACCCCCATTCACAGGCTTATCCTGTCGCGAGAGTAGTTGCGAATTAGAAACCGTTGCCTACTTCCGGCTTTTCGGCGCCGTAATGCGATGGCCCGCCGGGATCAGCACTTCGGAGGTTCGCCGGCTGACGGACTCGTCCCCCACCGTGAGCATCATGCGCGCCGCCTGAGGCAGAGAAGCGTTCGTTCCCCCGCCCCATGTGTTGGTCCATTGAGTTCCATCAAAGACTTCCAGCCGGATCGCGCGGACGCTTCCCCAGATGTCCCTATTGGACGCAATGCCGGCCGCCTCGCCTATGCGGAATGCGGCCCAAGCGCGGATCAAGCCATTCGTTCCCGCGGCATTGGATGCCGATAGGGTATAATATATTTCCCGAATGGCATAGGCGCGAGCGTCCCGCACGGAGCGGGACAGGTCCCGCACTTGCGCCGCGTTGCGCGGTGCGGCGCTCATAGGCATGGCCGTAAAAAAATGAAGCTTGATCCCGAAGGCGCCATCCAAAGAGGGAGTAAGCACAAACGGCGAATTGGTTATCCCCCAAGGAATCACGGCACTGGATAAATCGAGCGTCAGCGCATCGAGCGCGGCCGCCGCCGGATACGCGTGCGCGCGCCAGCGGCTTTGGGAATCGAGCATGCGGAGCGCGCCGGCATAGATCGCGAACACTACGGCGGCCAGTAACACCGCAATACCCATGGCCACCAGCAGTTCAATCAACGTGAGCGCGTGCCGCGAACGAATCATCGGTTCCTGCCTCAGCGGGAAATGGTCAATGGATGATGGTTGATGGTTGATGTGCAAGAGTCGAAATCTAAAGAGCTTTACCGCAGGACAACGAAGCCTTAATCGGCAAGACAAGCACAAGTGGATATTGATGGATCGTGAGCTACGGCCCTTTTCTCAGGGTTCAAGCATTCTTCGTCTGAGCCGCATCGACCATTGACCATAAACCATTGTCCATTCCTGATCAGTGCGTTTACGCGCTGATCGGGAGGCAGCGGAGTTACTTGACAATCTGGATCAGGAAAACCAAGAGACTGGTCAGGGCGGCCAGGCCAATGATAACAAACACCACCAACCACAGATTCCGGTTGCTTTTTCGGCGCGTGCCGAAGGGCGAGACGCTTTCGAAAAAAGTCGGATTGATCACCGGCCGGCCCACATCCACCACCACCTGCGTCATCGAGGCAGTGGACGACCCGGCGCCATCCTCGGAATCGCCGTTAAACATGAATTCACAAGAGCCGAGTTGAATTACCTGCTTGGGCTTGAGTTCGACTTCGTCCGTGATCCGTTCAAAGTTCAGCAGGGTTCCGTTGGTGGAATTGAGGTCATGCAGAACATAGCTTTCTCCCCGCTTGGCCACATAGCAATGCTGGGACGAGACGGCCTCATCCGTAAGCACCAAGTCGTTGATCTGATTCCGGCCAATGGTCATCCGATCCTTGCGGATCTCGAACTTCTGACCCTTGACCGATCCTGACATGCCCATGAGATAAGCCACGAATACTGCCTCCAAAAAAAACACCTGTCGC
This sequence comes from Verrucomicrobiota bacterium, assembly GCA_043825055.1. Classification (GTDB taxonomy): domain Bacteria; phylum Verrucomicrobiota; class Kiritimatiellia; order JAAZAB01; family JAAZAB01; genus VSJD01. Next base: position 3,941 of record JBDRSI010000215.1, on the reverse strand, counting down.
GCGCGTCTGCTTGCCGATCACAGAATTGAAATATTAATGGCATGTTTTGACGCCCATGTCAATTCCGAATCCGGCCCAGGCAGCTATGCTGTCAGCACACGTTCCACCCGCGACCCGAGCGCGCAGGTGATTTCGTGCGGAATGGTTTTCAAACGCCCCGCCATGGACTCCACGGAATGCGGATCATCCCGGCGATCACTGACGACACAGACCAAACTTCCCACCACCGCGTCCGGCGCATCCGTCAAATCCAGGATGGTCAGATCCATGCTGACACGGCCAATGACCGGGATCAACCGATTTCCAAAACTAACTTGGCCGGTATTGGACCAACGGCGGTCATACCCATCGGCGTACCCCAGCGGCAACAGACCAATGCGCGTCTTCCGCCGCGCGGTAAACGTGCGGCCATAGCCGCAGGCTTCGCCCGTCGGGATCCATTTGGTCATAATCACCGGCGCTTCAAGCCGCAACGATGGGCGCAGACGCTCGGAGCCCCGGATATATTTGCCGCCATATCCATAGAGCGCAAGGCCCGGTCGAACCATATCCAACCGCGCCTCCGGCAGGTTAAAAATGGCCCCGCTATTGGCCAGATGGCGGATCGGGATGCGCGCGCCGCGCGCCGCAATTCTTTCCAAGACATCCTGGAAGATCGCCTGTTGCCGACGGGCAAAATCCAGAACGCGTTCATCCGCACAGGCAAAATGGCTATAAACACCTTCCAGCTCCAGAAACGGGCGCGCGCGCAATAACAGGGCCAACTCGACCGCGTCATCAGCGGGGCATCCGTTACGGCCCATACCGGTATCCACTTTGAGGTGAACACGGGCAATTGTCCGCCGATGCGCGGCGCGCTGGGCCAGCAGACGAATTCCTTCCGCGCTGACGATGGTCGGCCGGATATCCGCTTCCAGCAGGGCATCAATGGCTTCCTCTGCATCACTGACCGGTTCATAGAGCTCAAGCGGACACAACAGCAGGATCGGTTCGCGCACTCCGTGCTTGCTCAGTTCCAAGGCTTCCGCTATCGTGGCCACGCCCCAGAAAGCGATACCCATGCCGGACAGGGCTTCCGCCACGAGGACCGCGCCATGTCCATAGGCATTGGCCTTGACCATGGCGCACAGAGGGGTGCCGGCGGCGGCGGCTTTCAACACCTCAACATTATGGCGCAAGGCGGCACAACTGATGCGGACTTTAATGAGGTTTGGCATGGCATTTCTGCAACATAAGATCTGAAATTGATAATCCGCCCCGATTATACGTGCTTAATCCAATGATTGACGATGTCTAATACCCCGGCAGCCCACCCCTGGAGATATAGCAGGATGTCATAACCAAAGACCACCAACAACGCACCAACCAGCGCGCGTGTAAATAAGGCGCTGGAAGACAAAAACAGGTAGTAAAACGGATACAAGGGAACCACGATGGAAAGCAAACCGTCAAACATATTGTCCCGCAGGGCCAGGCCAATAACAAACAGGTAGGCGGCCGCGACCGCCAGCATGCCATACCATTTCAGCGTTTCCAGAGGCATGCCCGGCCAACCGCCGTAAAACCGGATATAAGCCAGCCCCCCCGCCAGCACCAGAAAGACCAGGGCGCTCAGCCAGACTCTCAGCACATTCGCCTGAATCCGACGGGTATTACGCGCCACGCTTGCCGAACGCCGCGCAACCAACGCAGGCAAGGAGGGCACATTGTCCGCCGATCCCGGCGCATCCGCAGGGACCGCCTGTTCGCGCGGGCGCGGCGGATCGCGCCGTTTCAATTCCAAGCCAGGTTTCCCAGGTTTCCGCTCCGGCAGGGCCATCGCCTGCCCGCACTCCGGACAGGCCATTACAGGTTCCTCGACAAACTCCGAAACAGTTTGGAGTCGCCCGCAGGCCGGACAAGTTAATTGGATATCCGCCATGGGGAAATGATTGATGGGTAATGGTTGATGGTTGATGGTTAATGGTTGATGCGGGCTTGATCGCTCCATCCGGGAATGGTTTAAGGCTAATGGTTCATATGGCCTGATACAATACACGGATTTGGTCCGTCGGTATCGAGTCATTTACCATCAACCATCATCCATTAACCATCGCTCATGGTACGCGCGGATGGATCGCCGATTGTACGGCCTTATTAGCTTTGGTACTCTCCGATTTACGATAGGGAATGGCCAGCGTGCCGTTGTAAAACTCAATGACATGTCCTTTTTCCACCATCCAATGAAGGGCATGCCCAATAGCCGCCACTTCCGGCGCGTCCGGCACGGCGTCCGGCACGGCGTCCGGCCTAAGTAACGTCACAAGCTCCTGGCGGCTGACACCCGGATGAGCACACAGGCATTCCAGAATCCGGCGAATGCCATCGGCGGCCTGCAAAGGATCAATGGGATGAGGCACAATCGCCGTGACAAAGGTCGCTTTGCCGGAGGCCTTAAACATGTGCAGTCCCAAGTGCCGAAAAGCCGGTTGGATCGAAACAGCCATTTTCAGCGGGAACTGGTTTTCATGCGTCCAGGACTCCTCGACGACCCGGCGAATGTGGGGATCCTCAAGATCCCGGCAGGCCACGCCCGGCGTGACAAACCGACGCCCTTGCCGGATCAAAGCCGGGGCATAATGTTCCAGAAAATGGGCCTCCACCTGGCTGCGACGCTTGAAGGTCAACGGCTCAGCCGCACGCAAGGTTCGATAAACGATCTGACGGCAGGCCTCCTTTTTCCACTGCTCGATCAACGCCGGATCCGTTTCATTGACAATATGCCGGCGATAGGCGTCCAGCGACATCGAGGCAAACCGCGTGCTATGCAGTTCCAAGACCCGTTCATTGAATTCATGATAATTCGGCGGACCCAGCAGTTCGCTTGAAAGCGAACAGCGCGCCACACAAATGAACGCCCCCTTGGGCGGCTCGTTTTGCGTCTCTTCCCGGGCATAAAACAGATCCATATGTTTGTTCAACACGTGGGCCACGGCCCGGTTACGATCCAGAAAAACAACCTTGCATTCGGCGCACTGATAAAGGAAAACCGATTCCGCGCCGACGGCACCAGGGATCACTTCCTGTTTGACGGCATAAAAATCCGGCTTACTCAGAAACATTGTCGCCACTTCAAACAGCGGATAGGCGCGGCCCGAGCGGGCCAGCCGCGCGACCAGCGGTTTCAGGCCCCGGCGTTCAGGAATGAAGGTCACTTCGATGGGTGGCGGCCGATTGTCGGGACGCTCCCTGCCCGCAATGCTACGCATAGCGTTGCAGGCGGGCTGGCGACGATCGCTTTCGGAGGGCGAGGACACTGGCACCGCACGGAATGATCGTGGCGGGCCCAAGTCGCCGCGTTTTTTTTCGCCCGATTCCGCCCCCCTTCGCCGTTGATCGGCATACGCGGATTTATTGCCCGGGCGGCGCCTATCCTGGTCCCGGTCCCTGTCGCGGTCGCGACCGCGGCCGCCGTGGCGGTCCTCAAACCGCGCATAGGGACTCTGATCGGCGGGGCGCCGCGCCCACTCCGGCACAAAATTCAACTCGACGACCATGTCCCCGGGTGTACTCATGAATCATGTCCGCCGGGCCGACCGGTCATCAGGCTATCCTTTTCTTTCATTAGAGGGCAGTTTGGAAGGAGGTGGCAGAGAGGGCGGAGTTTCGGATACAGACGGCGGATGTTGACTATTCATAAGATCATGCGTTAAGTCCCTGGCCGCGCGGCGAAAATTCTCCAGGGCTTTTCCCAGGGAACGGGCCATGGCAGGCAATCGTTCCGCTCCAAACAACAACAGGCCAACCACCAGGATCAGCAGGATTTCACCCGCCCCCATGGAACTCCCAAAGAAAGCCAGCGGAATCATCATGAGCAATAAACCCATTGACCACTCGTGGCGCGTGGCGAGCCATCATCCGAGCGTGATTACGCGCGGATTCAGGCCTTACTGATTGAAGAG
>JBDRSI010000214.1:0-4289 GCA_043825055.1 Verrucomicrobiota bacterium | reverse complement strand
GAGAAGTCCGGAATCTTGGTGTTATTTCCAGTTTTCTTTGAAGACGATTGATTTCGGGATTCGTGGCCCCGTTCAACGAGCCCGGACGCCTTTTTTTTGACTGACTTTGCTTCGCGCGCCGATGTCATGGGCTGAAACCATAGCGGCGCAGTTTGTCCGCCAACAGGCGATCCAGGCCGGGCAAGTCTTGCGGATGCACTGAAATCAATCGTTTGCCTTCCTGTTGATAAAGTGTCTGTTTCTTATACATGCTCATCTTGTACTGGGGAGTGTCAAGTCCCCAGTACTCGATGTACACATCCAGTTCGGGTAGATAAAAATCGGGCCGTATCTGGAACTCCGTGATGATGCGAAACTTGGCGTCGTAGCGGTAGGCAATTCCATGCGCCGTGAGCCAGTCGGCAATGTGCCGCTCCCCCTCAGACTGCACCACGGTGCCGTCCCGTGCTTCAATGGTCTTGTTGGTCTCAACCTGCGTCTCAAAGTTGCGTCGTTCCAGGAAAACCTCGTCGAAACACCGGTCGCAGAAAACGCGCTGAAATGTCTGGTTCGAACGGGCATATTCGTCTGCCGTGACCCGCGCGTGGCAGCGCTGGCAGTGCCGCGCGACGGCCGATGCGGCGATGCGGACCGCTTCTTCGATGAATGTTGCGGCAGCGGCGGCATCTCGCCGGATGTAGTCTTTTTCGGACGGGTTGGCTGCCATATCACACAGGTCATGCAGGCAACCTTGTGCTGTTGCGCCATAAGCTTTCAGCGCCTTGATCGCGTACTGCCGGGTTTGTGCGTGCGGATCGCGCCGCGCCACCGGTGCGAGCGCGTCAATGGCGGCCGCTTGATCCACGCCCATCCAGGCCAGCTTGCCCAGCGCCGAGGCCGACAACCGGCGTGCATTCGCGGATGACGAACGCAGCAACTCGATCAATTCTCCAAACGCGCTCACTTCACCTTCACGTCCAATATTAACCGCGCGATCCGAAAGCCGCTTTTCAAGCTGTCTGTCCATCGGGTTTTTCATTGCAAGTTATCCATCGCCACGTTGACGCGCGCAAGCAAAGTCAGCTGTTACCCATTCACAATCCGAATCTCTTCCTCCATCAACCCGTCCAAGTTCCGCAAGTTCCGAAGACGGATCGCCGGGGAATATGGGTTTATATTCACGGCGCGTGCAGTTTGAGAATCTTTTCCAGTTCCTCTGGCAGGTGATCTGCGAGCCCCGCACATTTCAGGTCCCGGCGGCAGACATCGCTGAAATGCCGCTCCATGTGCTCCCGGACTTGCGCCAGGGTGGGGCAGGCTGTGCCAATAAGCTTTTCGAGCGAGGTGACGGCCTCACCTGCCAGGCCGCAGGGGACAATGGTCGCAAATTCGGAAAGGTCGGGCTTGACGTTGAAACTCATGCCGTGAAACGTTATCCAGCGTTTGAGCCGGATGCCGATGGCCGCCAGCTTGCCGGCCTGGGTCCAGGCGCCCGTGAGGCCGGGGCGGCGATAGGCCGCGACGCCAAAATCTCCGGCGGTGCGAATGGCGATTTCTTCCAGGTTGTGCAGGTAGCCGTGCGCGTCGGCCTCCTGCTCGCCCAGCCGGATAATGGGATACATCACGAGCTGGCCGGGCCCGTGCCAGGTTGCGTCCCCGCCGCGTGACGAGTGGTAAAGATCAATATGCCGCCGCTTCAGGTCTGCGCTCGACAGCAGGACATGACTATCCTGGGCGCGCACACCGAGCGTGATGACGGAAGTGTGCTCGAGGAACAGAACCGTGTCGGGAATGGCATCGGAGATTCGGGCATTTACCAGCGCAGTCTGCAAGCGCACCCCCGCATCGTAAGGGAACGGCTTTTCGATCGTAATGGCCCAGGCGGTCATAGGCGCATTAAATACGGCTGTTTTTGACCTGTCAAGATTGGAGTCGGAAGAATTTATTGACAAACCGGAAATTGCGGGTAACGTTTGCTGGGATTCGGCATGCACATTTATGTGGAGTTATCATTCGGGAGATACCAGCATGAAAGCCATTGTGAAAAAAAAGGCCGAACAGGGCTTGTGGATTGATGAAGTCCCGATTCCGTCGGTCGGCATTAATGATGTGCTGATCAAAATCAAAAAGACGGCGATTTGCGGGACCGACGTCCATATTTACAACTGGGATGCCTGGTCCCAGAAAACCATCCCAGTGCCGATGGTTATCGGCCATGAGTTTGTCGGCACGGTGGAAAAAGTGGGCAATAACGTTACGGATTTCGCGCCGGGTGATATTGTCAGTGGCGAGGGGCACATTGTCTGCGGCCGTTGCCGCAACTGCCTGGCCGGGCGCCGGCACCTCTGCATGAAGACCAGCGGGGTGGGGGTCAACCGTACCGGGGCCTTTGCGGAATATCTCTGTATTCCCATGACCAACGTCTGGTTCGCCGATCCCAAAATTCCGCTGGACATTCTGTCGGTGTTCGATCCGTTAGGCAACGCCGTGCATACCGCCCTTTCATTCAATGTCCTGGGCGAGGACGTGCTGATTACCGGTGCTGGGCCGATCGGGATTATGGCCGCGGCGATCGCCAAGCATGCCGGCGCCCGCTACGTGGTGATCACGGACGTCAATCCCTATCGCCTTAACCTGGCCCGCAAAATGGGCGCAACGCTGGCGCTGGATGTGCGCACGGAAAGCCTCCATGCGGCGCAGAATAAGCTGGGCATGAAGGAGGGCTTTGACGTGGGGCTCGAAATGTCGGGGAATCCGTCTGCCCTCCGGGATATGATTGCCAACATGTGCCACGGTGGAAAAATCGCGCTCCTGGGCATTTTGCCGGCGGATACGCCGATTGACTGGAATACCGTCATTTTCAGTTCGCTCAGCATCAAAGGCATTTACGGGCGCGAAATGTACGAGACCTGGTATAAGATGACGTCCATGATCCAGAGCGGACTCAATATTGCGCCCGTCATCACCCACCGGTTCCATTACACCGAGTTCGAAAAGGGGTTCGAAATCATGCGCTCCGGCAATTCCGGCAAAGTCATTCTGGATTGGTAACGCTGATGACGGAAATTGGGCCGAAGGCTGTAGGCCGTTGGCAGTGGGCTGATTCTAGTGTAGTGTCCCATAAATAATTTTTCAGCACCAGAAAAGCATGTCATTCCGAGCGTGGCGAGGAATCTCTTTCGTAGCCAACGAGTTGGAGATCCCTCACTGCGTTCGGGATGACAGATTCAATTGTAAGGAAGCGTTAGGGACACTATTCTAGTCCACAGTCGACAGTCCATAGTCGTCTTTATGCCCACGGTCAACAGTCAGCGGTCTATAGTCTTCAGTTGGGAGGAACAACAATGTTAGGTGCGATGCAGAAGCATTTGACCGAGCAACTCTCGCAGATCCGTGAGAGCGGGCTATTCAAGACCGAGCGGGTTCTCAACACCCCGCAGGGCGCGCGGGTAACGGTTGTGGGCGGACGCGAGGTGCTGAACCTGTGCGCCAACAACTATCTCGGCCTGGCAACGCACCCGGAGGTGGTTGCCGCGGCCAAAGCCAGCCTGGACCGATGGGGCTACGGGCTGTCCTCGGTCCGTTTTATCTGCGGCACGCAGGTCATCCACAAGGAGCTGGAACACCGGCTCTCGGAATTTCTGGGCATGGAGGACACCATCCTGTATTCCTCCTGTTTCGACGCCAACGGCGGGCTGTTCGAGACCCTGCTGAATGAGCAGGACACGGTCATCAGTGACGAACTTAATCATGCCAGCATCATTGACGGTATCCGGCTGTGCAAGGCCAACCGTCTGCGGTATAAAACCTCCGACATGGCCGATCTCGAAGCCCGGCTCCAGGAAGCTCGCAATGCCCGGTTCCGGCTAATTGCCACGGACGGCGTGTTTTCGATGGACGGCGGAATTGCCCGGCTTGACGAAATTTGCAACTTGGCGGACCGCTATGACGCGCTGGTCATGATTGACGACTCGCATGCGGTCGGGTTCCTGGGGCCGACGGGGCGTGGGACCCACGAATATCGGCAGGCCATGGGCCGGGTGGATATCATTACCGGGACGCTGGGCAAGGCGCTGGGCGGCGCCAGCGGCGGCTACACGAGCGGACGCAAGGACATTATCGCGCTTCTGCGCCAGCGTTCGCGGCCCTACCTCTTTTCCAACACCGTGGCGCCCATGATCGTGGCCGCCTCGTTGAAGACGCTGGAGATCCTTTCGGCCTCCACGGCCCTGCGTGACAAGCTCATGGAGAATACCCGCTATTTCCGGGAAGGCCTGGCGGCGGCCGGCTTCCAGATCAAAGCGGGCGTG
>JBDRSI010000213.1:0-2360 GCA_043825055.1 Verrucomicrobiota bacterium | reverse complement strand
TCGAGGCATAGGAATCTCAAAGTTACACATAGTCTGGATTCCCGTTTTCACGGGAATGACAGAACGGGTGCGCGTGGTTGTCATTCCCGACTTGATCGGGAATCCAGGATTTTTTTGTTGCTGCCTTTGGCGGCCTAATGGCACAGTTGGATGGTTCGTTGATTTATGGAATCTGGATTACGAATCGAATTGACGAATTAACAAATTCGCGAATGTAAGTCATGAATCACCAGGAACTGGAACGCAAATCGTCGGCACTGACGCTCTCGGACATGGAAATTTTCGTGTTCCCGGAGCTTGTCTATAGTTTACTGTTGGCCAACCTGATGAGCCCGCGCATTTGGCAGTGGCGCGCGGACCCGTGGTTTGCAGGCCTCGAGACCATGACGCCCTACCGGCGCATCGTCCGACTCAAGCAATACATCATGGAGCATTATGCCTTTAACCTGGATCTCGACACCTGGGGACTGACAACCAAGCAGCGGGAACTGAACCGGTTTGCCGATTTTATTAATGCCGAGACCCTCAAGCAGTCCAACGCACTCTTTGGATACGAGGGGGATAAATATTATTTCGATATGGATATACGCAAGCATTTCGGGCTCGATAAGTACGCGGGCGACGTTATTCCGTATTGGAAGACCGAAACTGTGGAGGCCATGGATGCCTTTCAGTACCGGGAGAATTATGCCGGTGGCGCCGGCGAGTGCGTGTCGCTGGCCGTGCTCTATGCGGCGGCACTCTTCATTGTGGCGCGCATTCCGCTGAAGGACATTTTCCTAATGGCCACGCCGCTGCACTCCCAGAATTTTGTGGACGCGGGCGAAGGCGTTTTGACCAATAATCGGCGACTGGTGACCAAGGCCATGTGGTTTAACGGCACCGCCCTCTCGGCCCAGGCCCGCCGCGCATTGGAAAACGAGCGCGTGACCTTGGTGGCCCACGAGACCGGGCATGTGCACATCCTTTTTCCGGAAGCCACCATTCAGCCTCAAGCGTATGAGGGTTTTGCCGAGCGCCTGCGCCGGTTCCTGCAGATCGGCCTGACGGATGAGATGCTGGGCAACTACATTCGCCACCGCCGCGATATCCAGAAATGCTTCCAAATCCGTTATCCCATCCATGGCGTGGCCCATTATATCGGCGCCGAGCGCGCCTTTGCGTTCGAGCAGGGCAGCTCGTTTAAGGTCACGGACGCGACTCGTAATAAATTGCTGTCTGAAATAGAAATGGAATACTTTTCGCGCGAGCTTATGCCGAACGGCATTGTACTTAACGACTTGGAAGACTATCTTCGCACCCATCGGGTGGATTTGAACAATGCTGCCGATGTGGAGTCCCTGCGGAAGCAGTTTTCCTGCGGCTGTCTGAATGCCGCCGTGGCAATTGAGAGCCTGATTCGTTTCTGCCGGACGGTTCCCCGGATTCCGGATATCCGGGAAAAAACCGTGCGGTCGGAACCCGCGCCGTTGGCAATTACCCTTGATATGGATCGTCAGGCCTTGATTGCCCGGTTGGAAGCGATCCGTCCGCAAAACGCGGTGGCGAACCTGGCTTTCTATGCCTACCGCGACCTTGCCCGCACGGAACCGGAGCCGTTTCTGCTGGCGGCCCTGGAGCGCAATCCCGTCTCGATCGCCGGCGCTGCCGCGCTGACGGAAGAGCAAGTGTTTAAGCGTGTGGCAGACATGCCCAATGAATCAATTTATGACGGGCCTGGCCGGCTGGCCCAGCCCGATGAAGTTTGGAATTACGGGCGCGGCGATGGTGTGGAACGGGCGATCCTGCTGGCGAATATTCTGCATGCGCGTGCCCCGGAAAAGAAAATCGCGATCGAGGTCGCGCCCGCGGCAGCCAAGCTGATCATGGATGGCAGGGCAGTTGCATTCAAATCCTCCAAGCAGTTAAAGCAACAGGTCTGGCCTTTGGCCTTCCCCGATCAGCGTGTAAACGCGCTGATCGGGAATGGCTGATGGGGAATGGTCAATGGGAAATGGTTAATGGGGAATGCGGCCTGATCAATCCAAAGCGGGCGCGGGATATTTATGCCGGCGCAACTTATTTACCAAGCATTGCATGACGTTTACCCGCCTATGGAGGAACGATGACAGAACGCACGGCTTCGCCCCGTAGGGATCGCGTCATTAACCATTAACCATCTACCATTCACCGTGAACCATCAACCATTAGCCATTAACCATTATCCGCGCGTCCTTACGTGCGGATTTGGGGCTTGCCTGTCCGACCGCAATGTTTATGATCAGCAACCATAACTGATCGAAAATCCCTGCCACACACGGAGGTGCTTTATGGCCAAAATTGGTATTATCGGCGGATCGGGCATTGACGACAAACTGCAT
>JBDRSI010000212.1:0-12527 GCA_043825055.1 Verrucomicrobiota bacterium | reverse complement strand
CAAAACTGCCGTCAAAATAGCCTGTTTTGCGTCCGGCTGTCAAGGGGAAAACGCCGAAAAAACGGGGGGGGGGGGCAACTCATTGACTATCAGCAATTTATAGCATCGTTTTTTTGTGATATTTCTTATTATTTTTTGCCTGTTCATGGTTTTGATTGAATCCTCCATTTAATCAGGCCCGGAAAGATGCGCGCTGGCCTCGGCGACCTCGCTTCGCCTTCCTTAAACGGAAAGCTCCATAACTTCCCGCTTGATAATATCATCAATATCTTTGACAAACGGCGCGGGCATTTTTCCGGTATAATACAATGAGCTGAGGGATTCATATCCTCCTTCATCAATCATTGTGGAGGTCGGCACATAAAATCCCGCATATGAACAATATCCGAAGAATATAATTTTCTTGTCTCTGCAAGCATCCTTTATCATTTTGCCGATCTCCGCCGTAATTTCCCCCGAAAGGCCTATTATCTGGACCTGTTCATTAAGGTTGATCTTCGCGAGGTGCATGGTGACGCCTTTTTCCAGCGTGTTGGTTCTCATTTTTTCATGCATTATCCTTGCCCATGTCCTGACCTTTTGCGCGTAATCGCCGCTTGTATCCGCGGGGTCTACATTGGTCGCATCGCACAGTTTTAAGAACTCCGCTTGCGAGGGGATCTTTTCAGCATCACAGGGTATGATGAACTCCTTTTCAGCGGATCCCAGTTTCAACTCCAAATCCTGCATATCACCGGAACTGATAAATGAGCTGATTTCACGCGCAATTTTCAAGCCAAGCTCATTAACCTCATCCGGTGTTGCTGAGACAAACAGTTTCTTTTCCTTGTCGTAAAATCTGGGTTTGACATTTCCGCCAGCTCCTTGGGCAAATATGGTGAATACATCCTTGCCCAGCTCCTTTTTCAGCCCGCGTGATATGCCGCCGGGATAATCGGCGCTTATGTTGTAACCCGCTTTAGACGTGGGATGGCATCCATAACCGTACAGGACCGCTTGCAGTTTGTTGCGGCTCTTATCATAAAACGCAATAACCGGCAGATCCGGGTCGTAGTATCCTTTTTCGTGGGGACGCAGCCACCTTACCTTGCCACCCAGTTCAGGATCGGGCAATCTTCGGTTTATCCCAAAGTGCGATTGATGGATGCCGAACCTCATTTTGACCGGTTTCAGGTCATTAAGAGCAGATTTAATCCCTTCCCGTATTGAATATTCAAGTTTTTCGACATAATCAATATTTATCGGCACGCCAATAGACATCGGACTAGGGCTCAATGCCGGGCCGCAATGCGTATGCGAGGAATTAAGAAGCACCGCCGAACTTTTTAATCCCATATTCCGCGCACACCACATTTTCGTCCGCCAGGACATGTCTGCTGGAAACTTCAGGATATCGGCGGTAACAAGGACGGCCTTCTCGCCCGCCTTATCTTCCAGCGCAACAACCCTCAGAAAAAGCGGGTCGGCAATTCCCTCGCAACCCTTGTCCCTCGTATAACCAACCATATAAGTGCCAACGGGCGGCGTGATATCTTTTTCAAAAAAGCCTGTTTTCATGCTGAACCTCCTTAATCCGATTTCTTGTCATACAACGGCCCGCCGCCATCCCATTGTTTCTGTTCAGAACCATCCCGTTTCTCAAATTGGTGATTCTCAACATTTCCTCAACCCTCCACATCGCAGACTATGACAGTGTTGTGCGGGTTCAACGGCTTGGCCGGCAGATTCCTGATCCAGAGTCGTTCACCCTGCTGGGAGAATGAGACTGGCGCGCCGGTTTCGAGGAAGCGGGCCGCGGTGACCTTCTCCTTGATATCCGCCACGGGGAACTCGGGATGCCAGTAGAGAACATGGAGATAGAGCTTGCCCGGCTTGCGGGTGATGCCGCCGAATGGGGTGACCAGAGGAGCCGGGGAGACATTGCTGACGCCTTGGCTCGTCCCGTAGATGCTTTCGCCGTTCTTCTCGAGCCATGTGCCGACTTGCCGGAGGATGCGGCCATCGCGAGGATCGACGGAACCGTCCGGTTTCGGACCGATGCTGAGGATGTAATTCCCGCCGTGGGACGCGGTGAGGGTGAGGTTCCGGATGACCTCGTATGGCGTCTTGTAATGGCTGTCGCCCGGAATGTGTCCCCACCAGAAATCGTAAAGGGGCATCGTGCATTCCCAGTCCCGCATATGCGGCGTGATCATCTGCTCGGACTTGGTGCAGAAGTCCTCGGGTGTGCCGCTGCGGTCGTTAATGATGATGCCCGGTTGGAGGCGGCGCACCATGGCGTTCAACTTCTCGGATTGCCAGTCTTCGGGCGTCCACGGCCAGCCGCCGTCATACCAGAGGAGGTCAATCTTTCCATAGTTGGTCATCAGTTCCTCGACCTGGGCATGCATGTATTCGGTAAATTTCCGCCAGCCGGCAGGATCTTTCTGGGGACCTTTGTGGTAGGCGTCGAACCGCCAGTCGAGCAGCGAGTAGTACAAGCCCACGGGCATGCCGTGCTTCCTGCACGCCGCGACATATTCCTTGACGAGATCCCGCCCGCAGGCTGTCTTCGTGGTGGTAAAATCGCTGACCTTGCTGTCGAACAGGCTGAATCCATCATGATGGCGGGTGGTCAGCACAATGTATTTCATGCCGGCCTGCCGCGCCAGGCGGATCCAGTTTGACGGCTTGTACTTATCGGGATTGAATGCGGCCGCGAGCTGATGCAGCTCTTCGAGCGTGGTCTTCTCCCACCACATCCACCACTCGCCACGTCCGGGGATGCTGTACAACCCGAAATGCACGAACATGCCAAACCGGGCCTCACGCCACCATGCGATCCTGTCCATGTTGCTTCTCCTTCATGTCTATCAGGGTTTATTCAACTCGCGGCGAACAGCACGGCCCAAGTTGTCGAAATCGTAAGGCTTCTGAATATATTGCCCAACGCCCAGCTTCAACGCCTCCTTGATCCGGTCGGTCGCGGCGAAGCCGCTGGCCATGATCACTTTCTGGCGCGGATTGAATTCCAGCATTTTTTTATAAGTATCCAACCCGTCAAGGTCGTCCGCCATGATCATGTCTAACAGAACCAGATCAATGGCCGGCCCCTGCGCCCGGGCCGCGGAATCAAGCAGTTCGATGGCGGCCTGGCCGTTGTGGGCGGTCAGGACTTTGTAGCCACCCGTGCGTAACCAGCGCGCGACGATGCGGCGTTGGTCTTCGTCGTCGTCCACGACCAGCACCGTTTCGTTGCCGCGGAAATCGAGAGGGGCAAGCTGTTCACGGATTTCCGGCTGGGCGCCCGAAACGGGAAAATATACGATGAAATCCGATCCCTTGTCGGGGAGCGCGCGCACGTCAATGAATCCCTTGTGTTCCTTGATAACCGCATACACGATGGCAAGCTCCAGACCACTGCGCTTTTGCGACCGGGCTTTATCGCCGGCATAAAAAGGCTCGAACATCCGGTTCAATTCCTGCTCGTTGATAACTGGTCCCGTGTTCATAACATGCAGAACCACGTAGGTGTCCGGGTTAATCAATTCGTAACCTGCCACCGGCTCGTGTACCTGTTCCACGGAGGTTGTCAGGGTCAGACGGCCACCCTGCGGCATGGCGTCAAATGCATGGATCAGCAGGTTTTTCACCATTTCCTGCAAAAGGCCCGCGGACCCCTGAATTGCCGGCTGATCGGCGCCCCATTTCAGGTCCACCACCACCAGCGGCGCGCCATGCTGCAATCCGATATAAACGGGCAAGCGCACAACCCGCTCGAGGATCCGGTTCAGGACAAGCGGCTCCATGGGAAAATGCCCGATCCGGCCCAGGGTGAGCAGGTCGCGGATTATATCCACCGCCTTGCACGCGGAATTCTTGATGATTTGCAGGTCCTGGCGCAGGGCGCTGTCGGGGGGCAGATTCTTGACGATCAGATCAGGATAATTGACCATCGGTCCCAGGATGTTGTTCAAATTGTGCGCGACGCCCCCGGCCAGGTTCCCCAGCGATTCCATGCGCTGGGAGCGGAACAGACGATCCTGAAGCTGGCGTTCGCGGGCCTGGGCATTCTTCTGCTCAATGATGTCCCTGAAACTGGCCACTACTCCGAGAATGGTTCCATGGTCATCGCGAATGGGCACTGCGCTATGCGCAATGGACGTCTGCCGGCCATCCTTGGAAATCAGGATGGCATCCGTATCCGCGCGCACCACGACACCCTTTTCCAGGATTGCGGTTAAATTGTTTTCAACGAGGGCCATTTCGCTGGCTTTCATCAGACAAAACACGTCGGTCAGCTTGCGGCCGATGGCATCTGCCGACTTCCAGCCGGTCAAGGTTTCGGCTTTTGTGTTCATGAACTGGATGCATCCGACAGCATCAGTAGCGATGACGGCATCGCTGATACAGCGCAGGGTGGTTTCCAGCCATTCCCGGCTCTCGCGCAGTTTGCGCTCCATGGTGTGCTTATAGAGCGCCATTTCGATCGTCGTGCGCAGTTCACGGTCCTCAAAGGGCTTCAGCAGGTATCCAAAGGCCTCGGTCACCTTGGCGCGCTGCAGGGTATCGTCATCGGTATAGGCGGTGAGATAGACGACGGGCACGGAATGCTCCCGCCGGATGCGCTCGGCCGCTTCGATGCCATCCATGGCACCCTTAAGCATGACATCCATGAGAATCAAATCGGGCTTTAAAGCGCCTGCCCGCTCCACCGCTTCTTCACCGAAGGCCACGACTCCCGCCACGGTATACCCCAGGCCGGTCAGGCTGTTCTGGATATCCTTGGCCACGATGCTTTCATCTTCCACAATCAGGATGCGTGCGTTCGCCATAGTAATGATTCCTTGTTGAGAAGAGAGAGGTCAAAAGTCAGCGGTCAGAGGTCAGATGACTGGAGCTCCGATGCGCTTCTTCATGCTTCTCGGACTTCCGATTTTTGGCTTTTTATTTCAGTTTCTTACTGATCTCTGAGCGCTGACTTCTGATCTCTTGTCCTCTTTTTTCTCCCTCTTACTGACCTCTGACTTCTGATCTCTGAGGCGCTTCTTCATCCGCCCTCGCAACTTTTTCCCGAATCATCTTCGGGAAACAGCATGGCCGAACTGAACGCCGTCTGGAAATCGGGCGAAAGCGACAAATCCACGTGGCGCGCCGCGCGGGCAATGGCAGCGGCGGCCTGCTTTTCGGCCACGGAGAGAAGCGCCCGCTTGGCGCCCAGCGAAGAGGCATTGCCGATAAACCGGATACGGTCGCACGGGATCGGCGGCAGGAGGCCGATGCGCCGGGCATGATTGCGCCGGATAAAATTACCGAACGCGCCCGCCAGAAGCACCCGGCTCAAGTCCATGGGTTTCAGACCCTCCAGCTGCAGGAGAATGGAAATACCCGCGCTGATCGCGGCGCTCGCTAACTGCAGTTCGCGCACATCCCGCTGGGTCAGGAGCAGGGGCTTGCCGGAAACAGTTTCCGTTTTGTGTGCCAGCAGGAAATCCATATGCCCATCCTGCTCGATCAGGCGCTTGCGCAAGGCCGGGGCCGTGGCGGATGGGACTTCGTCCGGCGTCCGCAGGCGGCCGGTGGGATCCAAGATTCCGAGGCGCAGGAGCTCAGCCACGGTATCAATCAGGCCTGAACCGCATAGGCCCGCCGGGCGCGTGTTGCCGATAACGTTCATACGCAGATCGCCATCCATGACCACTTTTTCAATGGCGCCGCTTGTAGCGCGCATGCCGCCGGAAATGCGGGCGCCTTCAAAAGCCGGCCCAGCCGCCACGGAGGTGGCAAGCATCTGCCCCTTGTGCGCCAGCACAATTTCCCCGTTGGTGCCGATATCCACAAACAAGACAGTCTCGGTTTCGCGGTCCAGGCGGCTGGCCACAATCCCGGCCACGGTATCGCCGCCCACAAACCCGCCGATCTGCGGAAAGACGAACACCTTGCCGCACGGATTGATGTCCAGGGCCAGGTCCGAGGCGTTCAAGTGCGGCGCGTCGGTGAACACGGGCACGAACGGCAATTCGCCCAGGGCCGAGGGATCAATCCCGCATACGATCTGTTGCATGGTGGTATTGCCGGCCATGACAATCTCGTAAATATGCGCCCGGTCAATACCGGCGGCGCGCACCAGCTCGTCCACGATTTCATTGACGGCCCCGATAATAACACGCTGGAGCTGGGCCAAACCCTTGGCATCCTCGCGGCACTTGCGGATGCGGGCAATGACGTCGTCACCGTATGATGTTTGGGGATTGATTATTGCTTCCACGCCCATGTCCAGGCCGGTCTTCAGGTTGACAAGCGTCCCCACGAGCGTCGTCGTGCCGATATCCACGGCGATGCCGTAGCACCGGCTGGTGGTGTCGCCCGGTTCGAAGTCAACCAGGTCGCCATCCACAATGACCGCCGTGCCGCGGAATCCCTGGCGGCGCAGAAGTCCGGGCAGGAGGCGCAGGAGGCGGATACCGACCGGATCGAAGCCGATCGGCCGGATGGCCGCGCGCAGGCGCTCGACATCCGAACAGGCATCCACCTGACTGGGCATATCCAGTTCCACGAAGTGCTTGCTGATGGCCGGGCACAGTTCCATCGGCACGCCGGCGGCTTGGACCAGGATCTGCTGTTGCGACTCGAAAAGCGAAGTGACTGGCACTTCCACAACGAGGTCGCCTTGGATTCTGGCCTGGCAGGCCAGGCGATAACCTTGTTCAACCTCCGTTTCGCCCAAGGCCGGCCGGCAGTTGGCGGATGGAGGACACGCGCCGCTGACGACTTTCAGCCGGCATTTTCCACACCGGCCGGCGCCGCCACAAGGAGTCTGCAGGATCAGGCCCGCCCGGGCGGCCGCCTCCAGCAAAATGGTGCCCGGGAGGGCATACACCTGGCGGCCGGTAGGCTCGAAACTAATTTTGTATTCCTGGCGTTTCATTCCGCCTTCCGAATATCCTGCACGTTCAATTCCAGCGTCTCTTTGCCCAAAAAAAAGTTCTTCTGAAAGGTAAACGCCACGTCCACAGGTCCATCCGGGATGGTAATATCGGCCATCCGAAACGCAATGGCTGAACGGCTGGTCCGTCCGTCGCCGACCATAAAACGCAGATGGTTGACGCCAACCCGGCGCGGCTGTCCCTGGATGCGCACGCCCCGCACGGCCAGCACCGGCACGGGGTTATCCTGCCCAAACGGCCGGAGCGCTTCCATGGCCGCAAACAGGGAATCGTTCACCTGTTCCAGTGTGATCCAAGCGTTAATCCGCTGGATCGGACGCAAATCACGGCCCTCGAGCCCGACTTTCACGGCTTGGTTGAAAGCCGTTCGGAAAGCCTCGTATTGGTCCCTTTTTATTTCAAGACCGGCCGCCATTTCATGGCCGCCGTAGGTTACCAGAAATTGCCGGCACTGCTCAAGCCCCTTCAGAAGATGATAGCCTGCGATGCTCCGGCAGGACCCCCGCCCCACCCCGTCCCTCCCGACTCTCTGCGAGGTCGGGACCGAAGAGTCGGGATTAAATGCCACGACAACGACCGGCCGGCGGTAACGCGCTACCAGGCGGGAGGCTACGATCCCGATAACCCCCGCATGCCAGCCGGTTTTGGAGATCACCAGGCCATAATGCTCTTGCTCATTGAAATTGGCGTCAATTTCACGCATGGCCTCCGCCACGATTTCGGACTCGATCTTCTGGCGCGCCCGGTTGGCGCCATCCAACTCCACGGCAATTTCATGGGCGCGCTCCATGTTGTCGGTAAGCAGTAATTCTAACGAAGTATCCGCGTTACCCATCCGGCCGGCGGCATTGAGGCGCGGGCCCAGGCCGTAGCCAATATGGTGGGCGTCGATGGCGCCCCGGATGCCGGCAATATTCACCAGCGATTTCCAGCGGGGCGCCAGAGCCTGGTTCATCTGGGTCAGGCCATGCCGCACCAGAATCCGGTTTTCACCGATCAGCGGCACAATATCCGCCACCGTGCCGACCGCTACAAAGTCCAGGTACTCGCGCAAATCAATAGCCTGCGCGACCCTCAGGCCTTGATTCCGCCCAATCTTAAGCAGTCCGTGGCAGAGCTTGAACACCACGCCGACGCCCGCCAGGACTTTGAGGCTATTATTCTGGCCCAGCTTGGGATTGACCACGGCCAGCGCTTTAACCCTTTGGCCACTGCTTTCGTGGTGGTCGGTGATGACAACGTCAATGCCCGCCGTCTGTGCCAGTTGGACGGCTTCGGTATCGTTGGTGCCGCAATCCACGGTGATCAGCAAACTTGGACGGCATTGCGCCATACAACGCTTGAGCGCCACCAGGCTCAGGCCATAGCCTTCTTCCTGTCGGCTTGGAAGGCAGGGGGTGACCATCCGGGCGCCCAGACGATGCAGAACCTGCACCAGTAGCCCGGTGCTGACAATGCCATCCACGTCATAATCACCATACACGGCGATGGATTCGTCAGCCAGGATGGCCTGCTGAATCCGCCGGGCCGCCGGTTCCATATCGGGCAGTAAAAACGGGTCGGCGAGATCGCTGAGCCGCGGATTTAAAAAACGCTCGATGTCGGCCATGTCCCGATAGCCGAGGCCCATCAGCATCTCCGCCACGGGCAGAGGTAAATCGAGCGTGCTTGCAAGCTGAATCGTCAGGGGTCCATCGCAGGGAATGGTCTTCCAGACTTTCAACGCGCGGGGACCCCCGTTTCCGGCTTCTTCAACACGCGCCGCAGGAACAGCATAATCGGCGTGGCGATATAGACCGAAGAAAACGTTCCGGTGATCGTGCCCACCAGGAACAGGAAAGCGAAGTCGTTAATGGCGCCGCCCCCAAAGATCAACAGCATCAGCACCGCCAAAATGACCGATGAACCGGTCAGAATGGTCCGGCTTAATGTTTCATTGATGCTCAGGTTGCAGACTTCAATCATGTCCCGGCCGGGATACTTGCGCATATTCTCGCGAATACGATCATAAACGACAATGGTATCGTTGATGGAATAGCCGATGATCGTTAGTAAAGCCGCCATGGTGGTCATACTGATCTGCCGGCCAAAAACGCAATAAATGCCCAGACAGATCAAAACATCGTGGAGCATCGCTATAATGGCGCCCAGCGAAAAGGAAAACTCAAACCGCCAGGCGATATATATCAGCATACCGATGAAGGCGTATAGCAGCGCCTTAAGGGCATTGGTCGTCATTTCCCTGCCGATCTGCGGGCCGACCACGTCTTCACTCAGCACCTTGAAATCGGCCGACGCAAACCTGGCATTCAGAATTTCCTTGATCTTGTCGCCCGCGCCGAAGGTGGAGCGGACCTGGAGATATTCCACGTTCTTGTCTATTTCCTTCTGGTACTGGATTTGCGCATCCGCGATTCCGCCGCCGGCCAAGGCATCGCGGATTTTTTCGACGCCTTGTTTCTGGGAGAACTGGAAGGTCACGGCAGAACCGCCGGTGAAATCCGTGCCCAGCAGGTTGCCTATGTTCTTCAGGCCGCGCTCCACCATGTAACCCCAGGTCAGGACAATGAGGAGCACCGAAATGCCGATGGCCACCTTGCGCCAGCCGATAAAGTTTATGTTAGTAGGCTTGATCACCGAGAGCATCTTGAGCTGAGGCATGGACGTGTGCGCCACGATGATGTTGAAGATCATGCGCGTCACGATCAGGGCCGTGTACATGCTGACCATGATACCGGCAGTGAGCGTTATGCCGAACCCGCGCACCGCTCCCGATCCCAGCATAAACAGGATCACGGCAGCCATCACGGTTGTCAGGTTCGAATCCAGGATCGTGATAAAGGCCTTGGTATAGCCGGCCTCGAGCGCGGGACCCAGTCGTTTGCCTGTCCGCTGTTCTTCACGGATGCGCTCAAAAATCAGCACGTTGGCATCCACCGCCATGCCGATGGTCAACGCAATGCCGGCAATGCCCGGCAGGGTCAGGACCGGCAGACCGATATGCGCGCCCGTGGTGCCCGTGAAGAGCCCCATGATCCCGGCCGTGATCATCATGCCCAAAGGCAGTAACAGCATGTTGAATAAAAGCGCAATGTTGGCCACCAGGCCGCCAATCATGTAATAGACGGCCATGAACACCACCACCAGGATGCAGGCGTAAATCGTGGCCCGGGTACCGCTTTCAATCGAATCGCGCCCCAGGGAGGGATCCACGGTGCGCGACTCGACGATTTGCACCGGCGCGGGCAGGGACCCGGCGCGAAGCACGATTGACAGGTCCTGGGCGTCCTTGAGCGAAAAATTACCTTCGATGATCGCTTCGCCGCCGTATATGGCGGTTTTGAGGAACGGCGCCGAATAGAGTCTGTCATCCATGATGATCGCCAGGTACCGGCGCCCTTCCGGGTTCGGGTTCTTGGCGCCGCCCGGAGCGTAATCGGCCGTAACGCGCGCAAACCGGCGTGCGCCTTTGGAGTCAAACTTCAGGGTCACATAGGGCTGGCCCAGTTGATCGTATTCGATCCCCGCGTTCTTGAGGGTATCGCCCCGTAGTTCGTAGCGTTGTTTGACGAAGTACGGACTATAAATCTTTTGGCCTTCCTCCTGGCGCTCTTCCAGCATGAACCGGTAGCCCGGTGGGGCCTGGAACCGTTCCAGCTTGGCGCGAAACTCGGCGGTCATGGCTTCGTCGGGGACTTTCTGGGTGTCGCGCCGATAGATCTCGTGCCGGCGTCCGCCGCTCGCGGCCGGCCCGATCTGGAAGCCCTCCGGCGCCAGGCCCTTTTCAAACAGTGCGCTCACGAGCTTATCGTTATCCTCATGGACAATGCTGAACACGAGGAATGCCGCGCTCTGGATCAGTTTGGCGGCGCGGTCGCGGTCCGCATCCTTGAGTCCGGGAATCTGCACGACGATCCGGTTGTGCTTTTCCGGGTAAATCAGCGGCTCCGCCACACCCATGGCATCCACGCGATTGCGAATGATTTCGACCGCCTGCTCCTGGGCATGCTGGACCGCGGTGCCTACCCGACTGCGCACCTGCACGTCCGTGAGGTCCTTGTTTTCCTCGCGAATCTGTTTTTCGATTTCGCTTTCGTTGATCTGCACGGTAAAACTCGTGCCACCCTTGAGATCGAGCCCCAGTTTCACCTTGGATCGAAACGGAACCACCAACGCCAGCGACCAAGCCGTCAGCGCAATCAAGATCAGCCATTTCCAAAGCGCGTGTTTATCCATAATCGTTCTATGCCTTTACATCGGCGCCAAGTTCCTCGTCCTTTTGAATTACCCGCGTCACGGAGGCGCGCAGAACCTCTAACTTCGTGTTTTCGGCCGCTTTGATGACCAGCACGGTATCCTTGACATTGGCCACCGTCCCGATGAGCCCCCCGCCGAACACCACGCGATCGCCCGATTTGATGCTGGCGATCAGGGCGCGCCGCTCTTTTTCCTTGCGCTGTTGGGGGCGAATCATCATGAAATAAAACAGCCCCACCATGATCACCAGCCAGCCGATCATCATGACCGGCGAAGATTGCGCTTGCTGGCCGCCCTGGCCGCCGAACCCGCCCATGCCGACCGTCATCCACGAAGTGATTGCGTTCATTGTCTTCTCCCGTTTTTGTTGATTCTCAATCCAAATCTCTCTCCAACCTTTAACTATTGAATTAGTCCGCTGCGGTGGGAACTGTTTCATGTAGCCGTCAGAATCCACGCCCTCACGGGCGCGGCTACCCGGATTCAAGTTCCTATACGTGCTCCTATTCCTTATTTTCCGAAACGCTTCATGCGTTTCCGGCATCCGTCCTCTGGCTTCCTTCTTCTCCGGGCTGGTGTCTGGCGTCCGTCGTCTGGCGTCTGGCTCACTATTCCTTAACGACTGTCTCCCTGATCTTTTTGCGAAATTGGGTAAAAGCGCCTGTTTCGAGCGCGGTCTGCATGTCGCGCATAAAGTCCATATAACAATGCAGGTTGTGTATCGTCAGCAGTCTAACTCCCAGGATCTCGTCCGTATTCAGCAGGTGCCGGACGTATGCCCTCGAAAAGTTCCGGCAGGCATAACAAGCGCACCCGCGCTCAATGGGTTCCGCATCCTCCTTGTACCGCGCGGCCTTGAGCGGATACCGACCGGTGCGGGTCACCGCGGAACCGTTACGGGCCACACGCGTCGGAATCACGCAATCAAACATGTCAACACCCAATGCCACGGCCTCAACAATCTGGCGCATATGGCCAACGCCCATCAGATAGCGCGGGGCGTCCACCGGCAATGGCTCGAGTCCGGCGAAGGCGCTCTCCAGCATAAGGTCTTCTGGCTCGCCGACACTCACCCCGCCAACGGCGTATCCATCGAAACCCATGACTGCCAGCCGTTCAGCGCATTGCCCCCGCAGATCGCCGAACGTCCCCCCCTGCACGATGCCGAACACCTGCTGGCCCGCGGCCCGCGCCTGTTGGGAACAAACAGCCGCCCATGTTAGGGTGCGCTCCATTGCTTGACAAGCATATTCGTAATTACAGGGATACGGCGCACATTCGTCAAACACCATGGCAATATCCGATCCCAGGGCCTTTTGAATAGCCATGGCTTCACGGGGGCCC
>JBDRSI010000211.1:0-5484 GCA_043825055.1 Verrucomicrobiota bacterium | reverse complement strand
TTCCGATCACGGGGATCGAGCGTTCCGACTTGATCCGCGCTAACGCCGGCCAATCGGCCTGGCCACTGTGGCGCCCGGTTGCAAAACGGGCGTGAATCGCTATCGCGCTTCCCCCGCTCTCTTCCACCGCGTGGGCAATTTCCGAGATGTTCATGCGGTCGGGCGATAGCCCCAACCGGGTTTTCACGGTGACCGGCAAAGATACGGCCTGTTTGATGGCCCTGATGATTTGCGCGATTTTCTCCGGATGTTTCATCAAGGCCGCGCCGGCGCCCTTGGCCACGACCTTGGCCACGGGGCATCCACAGTTCAGGTCAATCGTCTGAAATCGTCCCGTTCGCTCGAGAAATACCGCTGCCTGGGCGAGGATGTCCGGATTTGCTCCGTAAATATGCGCCGCGATCGGTCGTTCCCCGGGCGCGGTTTCAAGCATGTGCAGCGTCTGTTTCGATCCGCGCACAAGCCCTTCCGCGCTGGTGACTTCGGTATAGGCCATGCCGCAGTGATAACGCCGGGCCAGGGTCCGCATGACCACATCGGTATATCCGGCCATCGGGGCCAGCATGACCGGAAAATCCACAACTACGTTGCCGATCTTGAGCGGTTTAAGGGTCATGGCAGGCACAATGGCAACTTTCAGTCGCGGACCTTCACTTGAACGAAGTGCTCGCGTCTATCGTCAACCAAAGAGATCGTCAGGTCAGGTTGCTCGATATTGTCAACAACCACCTGACGAACATGAGCCGCTTTTGGCTCCGTTCGGATGACCTGGATATGATAAAACGTGTTTCGGTAACGGTAGTGAATCTTGTACTCGGACCATCCCGCAGGAAAGAGCGGCGCCAGGATCAGACGATCCATCTTCAGCTGCAGCCCGAGGATCTTCTCCACGAGCAGTTGATACATCCACCCGGCCGATCCGGTATACCAGGTCCAGCCTCCCCGTCCCTCCTGGCCTTTGGCCGTATACAGGTCGGCGGCCACCACGTAAGGCTCCACCTTGTAGATCGCCGCCCGCTCGGGCGTATTGGCGTGACGAATCGGATTGAGCATGGTAAAGTATTCCCAGGCTTCGTCGGGGCGCTGCAGTGTGGCCCACGCCATTGCCGTCCAGACGGCGGCCTGGGTGTACTGGCCGCCGTTTTCCCGGACACCGGGAATATATCCTTTGATATATCCCGGATCCCACGGTGCTGAATCAAAAGGCGGGTCGAACAGTTTAATCACGCCGAGATCCCGGTCTACAAGGTGTTTGGAAACCGATTGCATCGCCTGTATGCCTCTCTCGGGACTTGTGGCGCCGCTGAGAACGGCCCAACTCTGCGGGAGCGAATCAATCCGGCATTCGGGATTTTCCGCAGCCCCGAGCGGTGTCCCATCGTCAAAGAAGGCGCGTTTGTACCAGAGTCCATCCCAACCCTCGGCCTCGATCTGGTGCTTGAGCCGTGCCGCCTGATCGGTACACAACTGGGCCATGGCATCATCCCCACGCCGGAAGGCCAGCACGGCAAAGTTCGTAAGCACATTGTACAGGAAGAAAGCCAGCCAGACACTTTCGCCCTTGCCGCCGCGCCCGACCCGGTTCATCCCGTCGTTCCAGTCCCCTGCCTGCATGAGCGGCAGACCGTGGGTCCCAAAGGTCAGGCCATGCTTGATCGCCCGCACACAATGCTCGTAGAGCGAAGAGCGCTGGTCACTGATATTGGGCCGGTCGAAAAAGGATTCCTCCGCCACGCCCAGGGGTCTGGCATCCAGGAAGGGAATCTCCTCATCCAGGATCCCGGTGTCCCCGGTGACCGCAATGTAACGGCAGGTGACATAGGGCAACCACAGGTAATCATCCGAAATGCGCGTTCGCGTGCCGCGCCCGGAAGGCGGATGCCACCAGTGTTGCACATCGCCTTCGCTGAACTGGCGGCTGGCTGAGGTTAACAGGTGCTTGCGGGTCAGCCACGGGCTCCCGTACAGGAAGGCCAGGGCATCCTGCAACTGGTCGCGGAACCCATAGCCTCCGCTGGATTGGTAATACCCGCTGCGCCCCCAGAACCGCGACGTCAACACCTGATACAACAGCCAGTGATTCACCAGGAAGTTCACCGATTGATCCGGAGTCTCGACGTAGACGCTCCCGAGTTGGTGCTTCCAGAACTGCCAGACCTTCTCCAACTCCTGCCGGGCCCCATCAATCCCGCTGCAAGACCGCAGGAGCGACCGGGCCTCCGATTCATTCCGGGCGGCGCCCAAAACAAAGACGATCTCGCGCTGCTGTCCGGGGGGAATCTTAAGAGAGGCCTGGATGGCCGCACAGGGATCAAAACCGGCGCCAATCCGGTTCGAAAGTTGTTTGCGCCTCAGGCCCTCGGGAAAGGCCGGGGATCCGTTCCGTCCGATGAATTCCATGCGGTTTCCGGTCAAACTACGATCCGCCTCGCTGCAATGGAAGAAGGCCACATGGCCGGGAAAGTCGACATTGAAAGCATTCCGGGCGAAGATGGCGCCCGTCTGCGGATCAAGCCGGGTGACCACGTGCATGTTGCACCGCTCCCGGCTTTCGCCCAAAACCCATTCGCAGAAACCAACGACGCTGACCAGGCGGGTCCGGTCAGAGAGATTGCGCACTTTGATGGAAATAAATTTCACCGGCGCTTCCACGCCAACGTAGGTATACAGTTCCGTGAATAGACGGTCCTGCGTATGCTCAAATGCCGAGTAGCCGAGTCCGTGCCGGCACACGTAAGGATTGATACCCCGGGCAGGGCCGGGGGTCGGCGACCAGAACCGGCCCGTATCCTCATCGCGAATGTAGAAGGCTTCCCCGCTCGAATCACAGATCGGATCATTGTACCAGGGCGTTAAGCGGAACTCATGCGCATTGGTGAACCAGGTGTAGGCGCCGCCCGATTCGCTGATCACCGTGCCGAACATGGGATTAGCCAATACGTTGACCCAGGGCGCCGGGGTCGCCTGGCCCGGATACAGGAGCGTCACATACTCCCGGCCATCCCCGGTGAATCCTCCCAACCCGTTAAAAAAGGTCAGGTCGCGTTCTGGAATCTTCGTTTCTTCGGGAAGCGGTTTGGCCGGTTCCACGACGGGCAACAAGTCTTCGTCATGGGTCTCCTGGTGAATCCTGCGTTCAAGCTGTTCGGCCAGGTTTCCGAAGCGATCGCTGAAAATGACCCGGGCGACCGATTGGATAAGGAGTTGATCCTCCTCCGGCACCTGGTCAATGTTGCGCACGAAAATCCCGCCGGATTGATCGAGAATCAGACCCTCAGGCCCGCCATGGACCAGCCCGATGATGGCGTCCAAAAGGCTCTGACGATAACCGGAGAAGGCTTCTGCCCAGATGACCAAGTCCACGCGCAGGCCTTTATGCCGCCAGTAAGCATAGGCATGAATCAGTTGGCGGGCCAAATCCAAGTTCGTCAAATCGCTCATGCGTAAAAGAACAATGGGCAAATCGCCGGAAATACCGTAACTCCACAGACCAGACTGCCCCTTGCGATTCCGGGCAATCAGGCTCGGACTGGCTCGACAGCGGGAATCGGCGTAGAGAAGCGAACTGGCAATTCGTCCAAAAAGCTGGGCCTGTGATTCGCTGAGCCGCAATTGATGCAACAGAACCTGGTTGTGGATCCAGGCTACATCGAACAGCCGGTCTGCCAGGCGATGGTCATGGTACTTGTCTACCAGCGAAACGGCGCCCTCGCGGCTCTTGTCAATCCCCAGGATAGCATCCACAACCATGCTTTCCCCTGGGCGGAGTCGAAACTGGCGCCGAACGGCGACGACCGGATCGAGAACGTTCCCGGCGCTGTTGGACAAAGGACCGGGTTTGGTTAACGCGGCCGGTGAGGCCGATGTCTGTCCCCGACCAATGAACTTGGCCCGGTCCGTTTCAAATGAAGGCGCCGGCCCGTCGGACGGGCCACGGATAATAACCGCATGGAAGAGCCAGGGGCAAGACTCGTCGGCGGAGCGGGGCCGCCGTGTGCACAAAATCGCGGCCTTGCTATGCAGTAATTCGGTCTGCACGAAGAGGCCTTGATAGACCGGATGACCCGCTTCCGTGCGGGGTTCCAAAAGCACCACCTCGGCGTAGCTGGTCAGTTCCAGGGTCCGACTCTTGCGGGAAAGATTGGTCACAATCATCCGTCTCAACTCGATGTCGTCTTCGGGCGAGACCGCGATCCGTGTGTGGACTTCGACCTGGTCCTTGACGGCACGAAATTCCGCCATCCCCTGGGAGTACGTCCCTTCATAGCGGTCCAGGTCTTGGCATATGGGTTGCCAGGTTGTCGACCAGCAGTGGCCCGAACCTGCATCCTTGATATAAAAGAAGGTGCCCCAATTATCGCGGGTCACATCTTCCCGCCAGCGCGTCAATGCCAGGTCCTGCCACCGGCTGTAACCTCCCCCGGCATTGGTCACCATGACTTGGTAGCGGCCGTTGGAAAGCAGGTGGATGTCGGGAATGGGCGTGTCCGCTGTTTTAAAAGAACGGGTGATTGATTCGACCGCTTTATCCGCCAGGTTGCGCTCCGGCGTTTCGGCCACATTTCTACCGGTCTGCGGCCTGATGCCGGCCACCGGAATGCGTTCCTGCAACAACAGGATCGCTGACCGGAACGACGGGTTTGACAGAAAGCGGCGTTGCATCGGCTGTCCGTTCAAGGTGAAGTCCAGAGCCAGAAGGCTCATCCCGCTGTGGTGTGCCATGTAAGTCTTAACCACAGCGAATCGTTCGCCGCTTTGCAGTCTGCTTGGGGTGTAATCAACGGCTTCATACAATCCGAACCGGCCTACCAAGCCTTGGCCGGGCAGTGCTTGAAGATTCCTGCAAGCCTCCCGTGGAGCTGTTATCAGCGCCATCACACTGGCATAAGGGGCCACCACCAGATCGTCGGCCAACCCGCGTTTCAAGCCCAGCCCGGGAACACCAAATGCCCGGTACTGATAGGTCATCTGGGCATCAACCTGGTTGTAGCAGGACTCGGAAAATCCCCAGGGGATATGATGTCGCTGGCCATATTGAATCTGCCGCCTGACTGCCCGCTGGCATGCCTGGTCCAGCAAGGTATTAGCGAAGCTCGGCATCACCAGTAATGGCATGAGATACTCAAACAGCGACCCGCTCCACGATACGAGCACCGGCGACCCGCCGCCGGGGGCAAGCTGCCTGCCCAGATGGAACCAGTGATCGAGCGGTAATTGACCTCGCGCTACGGCCAGGAAACTGCACAAGCGTGCTTCCGACGCCAGGAGGTCGTAGTAACCTATATCGCATCGGCGTGTTTCCAAACTGTATCCCAGGGACAGCAGGTGCCGCAGGGGATCGTACAAAAAGTCCAGGTCCATCTCGCTTAATTCCTCACACCGGGCCAAGAGATCTTGGATGGCCTCGATACGCTCGGTCGCATGCTCGCTTGTAACTGCCAGGAGCTTGCTTAACCTTTCCACGCGAGGCAAATCCGGACACTC
>JBDRSI010000210.1:0-8912 GCA_043825055.1 Verrucomicrobiota bacterium | reverse complement strand
CATCATAGGTACAGTCTTCTGGTTAATCAAGCTCCCAGGGTCTCCTTCGCAATACAGTTTCAGCTTTCCTGTTGCACAAGGGGCTCTGCCTGAAAATGCTAAGTACGATGGAACTGGCGCCGTCGGATTTGATCTCTACACAAATCATAAAGCACTGCCTGAGCTTCGCAAAGAAGACATTCTTCCGGCAAGAAAGACATCTACATGGGGAACGTCTTCTCAGCACAATGGGAAATATATTCTTGCTGAAACGCTCTGGATCGAGCACGACCGGCAACTTTATGAAATAGGCCATTTCGGAAAAGAATACGAAACACAACCGAACCGTAACATGAGCATGACGAAAGTATTATCGGTTAACCAATCAAGACAGATAACGGAACGAATCATCATTCCAGACCTCGACATTGATGAGACGTTTGGACCGTTTCCGTTGCCTTAAAGATTCTGAAATCCGAAATCTGGCGTCCGTCATCCGTCGTCTGTCGTCCGGTTTTAGATATGCTTGCTGTCGTTGGCGTCCTTGGCGGTATAGCCTGTATCCTGCCGCTGGAAGTTGACTTCGTTTTTTTTGCGGTAGGCTTCAAAAATATCGTCGGCCGACATATCCAGGACCTGGGCCAGCGAAACCAGGAAATGAAACAGGTCGGCGACTTCCACGCGCGCGTTCTGCTTGTCAAACTGCTGGTACTTGGCCCACCATTTCCACGGCACGCTATCGGTCAACTCCGCCACTTCCTGGGTCATGGCCCGGCAGTAGTTGAGGACCCATTCCGGTTTGCGCTCTTCCGGCATGTGCAAGGTGTTTACGCCGATGCGTTGATTCAATTCGGCCTGCATTCGAAAAATCTCGGCCAGCATGTCTTTATCCGGCATGGTCTTGTCCTTTCGGTTAGTCCCCCGTGTCTTAACGGCCTCCAACGGCAATAACGGGCATACCTTAGCGGGTTGATGCCCGATTGACAAGCAAGCGTCCGAAATATTATTCGTGTATGATTGTGTGTCCTGTAATACAGTATCCCCGTTTTCGGGGGACATTATGACTACCCAGGGCGTTTTTATTACCGGCACGGATACGGGGGTCGGCAAGACCGTTGTGTGCGCCGCGTTGCTGTCCGTGTTGCGTTCTCGCGGCGTGGATGCCGTGCCGATGAAACCGGTCCAGACCGGAGCCACCCGGCGGAACGGCCGGTGGTACTCGCCCGATCTGGATTTCTGCCTTGCACTGGCCGGCCTAAAGCCAAACCCTTTGGAATATGCCCGCATGGCGCCCTGCTGTTTCGCCAAGGCGTGTTCGCCGCATCTGGCCGCGGCTGCGTCCGGCCGTCGTATCGGTTTCCGTCGCATTAACGCTTGTTTAAAGGCGTTGCAGGCGCGCCATGCGATGGTCATTGTGGAAGGCGCCGGGGGTGTGTGTGTGCCGATCCAGGGACGGCAGACGATGCTGGATTTGATGGGTGCGCTGGACTTGCCCGTGGTGGTGGTGGCTCGCCTGGGCTTGGGAACCATTAATCACACGTTGCTTACCATTAACGGCCTGCGGCGGGCGCAGGTGCGTGTGCTGGGCGTGATCTTCAATGCGACAGCGCCGGGTCGTTCAGGCTATATCGAGCGGGACAATATCAAAACCATTGCGCGGTTGGGAACTGTGCGCGTGCTTGGCCGGTTGCCGTTTGTTCCGGATCTGGCGACGCGGTCAGCCGATCAATTCTGTCGCGCGGCGGCCGCCTGCCTGCCGCCGGCGGCGGCCTGGCTGAAATGGTTGCAATTGTCATGAACACGGACCAGTATCGTTCACTTGATCGCCGGCATCTCTGGCATCCCTATTCCCGGCATTCGGCCATGCGGGATACTGCGTTTCCGGTCATGGTGCGCGGGGAGGGTGTTTATCTTTTTGACAGCGACGGCCGCCGCTATCTGGATGCGATTTCATCCTGGTGGGCCTGTAACCTGGGACACAGTCATCCCCGCCTGGTGAAGGCGATGACCGACCAGGCCCAGCGCCTGCAACACAGTATTCTGGGCAACCTCTCGCATCCCGGCGCCATTGAGCTGGCCGCGCGCTTGGGCCAGCTGTTTCCGGATCGGCGCCGGCGCGTATTCTTTGCGGGCGATGGCGCCAGTGCCGTGGAAGCGGCGCTTAAAATCGCCGTCCAGTACTGGCACAATCTGGGGCGGCCGGAGCGGCGAGGGTTTGTGTCGTTGGAAAACGCCTATCATGGCGATACGCTGGGAGCAGTTTCGGTCGGCTACGTACCGGAATTCCACGCACCGTTCCAGCCCTTGCTTTTTCCGGTGTTCCGCGCGGCGGCGCCCTGTTGCGGTACTTGCGCGCACAACCAGCCGCCGTCCGCCGTGGCGGACTGTGCGCAAGAGTGTGTTGCGTCCATGGCGTCCATTCTTAAAAAAAATGCGGCGGAAATTGCGGCTGTGATTGTCGAGCCAATGTGCCAGGGCGCCGCCGGCATGCGGATTTATGCCCCGGCTTGTTTGGCGAAAATGGCGGCGCTGTGCCGGAAACACGATGTCTTGCTGATTGCCGATGAAATCGCCATGGGGTTCGGCCGCACCGGCCGGATGTTCGCCTTCGAACATGCCGGAATTGATCCCGATATCGTGTGCCTGGGCAAGGGTTTGGCGGGCGGTTACCTGCCCATGAGCGCGACGATCGTTCGGGAGGCGCTCTATGAAACCTTTACTGACAGCAAAGTGGACCATACCTTCTATCACGGGCACACGTTTGCGGGCAATCCCGTGGCGGCGGCGGTGGCGCTCGAAACCCTGCGGATTTATGAGGAAGACCGGATTGTAGAACGTGCCCGGGAAGCGGGAGCGCGGCTTCAGGCCGCCCTGATGCCGATCCGCGGCCTGAGCGGCGTGCGGGATGTCCGTGGCTTGGGGCTCCTGGCGGTCGTCGAATTGGCCGAGAGCAAAGGGCAGTCGGGCCCGGAGCGGGCCCGGCGAATGGCGGTTTGGTTGTTACAGCAAGGGGTCCTGATTCGACCGCTGGGGTCGGTCGTGTATCTCATGCCGCCGCTGATTACGCCCGATTCCGTGCTGGCTCAGCTTGCGTGCCAGGTACAGGAGGCCCTCACGGAAACGCGATGCGCGGATAATGGTTAATGGAAAATGGTCGATGGTTGATGGTTTCCGCCATAGGCGGATCCGCCTTCGGCGGAAATGGCTCGATCCCGAAGGGGCAAATCTATGCGTTCTGTCATCGCGGAAGTCATCCGTAGGCGAGAGGCGGACAAACTTTGGATCAATCAGACTGCATCAACCATTGACCATAAACCATCAACCATTGACCATTGACCATTCTTTATGAAAATCGGGATTGCATGCGGCGGGACGGGCGGGCATATTTTCCCCGGCCTGGCGGTGGCCGAGGTCTTGCGCCGGCGCGGACATACGGTGGTTCTGTGGCTGGCGGGCAAGCCGGGCGAAGACTTGGCCCTGGCCGGATGGGATGGGCCAATTGTAACGGTCCATGCCCGTGGCGTGTCGTCCCATGCTCCGCGGGCGATGATCGCAACATGCTTCCGCCTGGTTCGGGCGGTCCTGCAATGCCGCCGGTCGCTGCAGCACTTTGCCCCGGACGTGCTCCTGGCCATGGGCAGTTATGCCTCGGTCGGGCCGGTGCTTGCCGCGCGATGGCTCAATATCCCCGTTGTCCTGCACGAGGCTAACGTTATTCCCGGCCGGGCCATCCGATTCCTGAGCCGCTGGGCTGAGGCCGTGGCCGTAGGATTTGAAGAAACGCACCATCATCTCGCTCACCGCAGGCTTGTGGTAACCGGTATGCCCGTGCGGCTGAGTAGTGATCAGCGGTCAGCGGTCAGCGGTCAGCGGTCAGCGGTCGGAGGTCAGACAACGGACGCCGGATGTCAGACGCCAGACAAAAAATGCAGAATGCAGAATGCAGAATGCAGAATGCAGAATGTTGGAACAGAATGGATGCGGACGAGACCGGACGCCGGACACCGGACGCCGGAGGTCAGAGGACAGACGCCAGATGCGGATGCCGGAAATCGGAAATCGGAAATCGAAAATCAGAAATCAGAAATCAACGCATTGGGCGCTCTCGCGCCCAATGCGTTCACCCTCCTGGTCATGGGGGGCAGTCGCGGGGCGCACCGGCTGAATGAGATCGTTTCCCAGGCGGTTCTCCGTCTGCATCGCGAAGGGAATCCGCTCCAGGTGATTCACCTCGCCGGCCCGGCGGATGAGGAATCCATCCGGCATGTCTATCAGCACGCCGGCGTGCCGCACGCGGTGTTCGGGTTCTTGTACGAAATGCCGCGGGCTTATCGGCAGGCCTCGCTGGCTATTTGCCGGAGCGGCGCTTCCACTTGCGCGGAACTTTCGTGTTACGGTGTGCCGGCTCTGCTGGTGCCGTATCCGTTTGCCATTCATCAGCACCAGGCGGCCAATGCCGATGCCCTGTCATCGGCCGGCGCCGCCGATATTTGCGACGAACAAATTCTGACCGTGGATTGGCTGGTCGGCTATGTGGCCGGCACACCGGCTGTTGCCGGCCTGATGCGCGACCCCGCGCGTTTGGCGCACATGCGGACGGCCGCGCTCCGGCGCGTCACGAACAATCCGGCCTCTGCCTTGGCTGACTTAGTGGAGGAGGTGGGAGGCGGGATGACGGACGACGGACGCCAGACGACGGACGCCAGACGACAGAGGGCAGAAGACAGATGCGGGACCGCAATCCGCAATCCGCAATCCGCAATCAGAAATCAGCAATTGGTTCGCCATCTCCTCGTCGGCAAGCCGGGCCACGTGCATTTTGTCGGCATCTGCGGGGTGGGGATGGCCGGTCTGGCCTTCCATCTGAAACACAAGGGATGGCGTGTCTCCGGGTGCGATCTGCAAAAGCAGCCCATAGCGGCGTGGCTGACCGCCGCCGGCATTGAAGTCCGGTGCGGACACGATCCCGCGCACCTGCTCGGTGTGGATTGGGTTGTGCGCACGACCGCTGTCCAAGCTGACCATCCTGAGATACTTGCGGCCGCAACGCGAGGCCTTCCCGTGTTTCAGCGTGGCGTTGTGCTCGCCGCGCTTCTGTCCGGCTCCACCCGGGATACCGGGTTCACCTCGATCATCGTCAGCGGTACGCATGGTAAGACCACGACCACGGCCATGCTCACGCAGATTCTCTTGGCCGCCGGCCGCGATCCCTCTTTTTGCATCGGCGGCGAATCTACATTCTTGCGCGTGGCCGGCATACCGGCTGTGGCCGGCACACCGGCTGTTGCCGGCACACCGGCTGTTGCCGGCATACCGGCTGTTGCCGGCGCGGGGAATGGCGATTGCTTAGTGGTGGAGGCCGATGAGAGCGACGGCACACTGGCCTGTTACGAGAGCGATATTGCCGTGGTGACGAATATCGAGTTCGATCACGCCGAGCATTTTGCCGACCTCACCGCTCTGCGCGAGAGTTTTGCCAATATGCTCCGGCAGGTGCGCCGGGTCATTGTCTATTGCGCGGACGATCCGGAAGCTCTTGCTCTTTGCCGTGGCCACAGCCGGTGTGCCGGTCTGGCTCGGACCGTCTCCTACGGGTTGGCGCCCACGGCCGAGTCGTCGGCACCGGCCGAGTCGTCGGCACCGGCCGATTGGCGCGCTGCGGCGATTAAGGAAACGGCGGAGGAAATTTCATTTCAAGTCTGGCATGGCACGGAAAAGCTGGGCGTTATCCGTCTGCCGGCGCTGGGGCGCCATAATGTGCTGAATGCACTGGCGGCCTGCGCGGCGGCCTCCGCCTGCGACCGGCACACCGCCTGCGACCGGCACACCGCCTGCGGCCGGCACACCGGCTGCGGCGTCGGCTTTGATGCCATGCGGCAGGGTTTGCAGGGCTTTCAGCCGGTGCGCCGTCGCTTTGAGCGGGTGATTGAAAAGGACGACGTGCTGGTGATCTCCGATTACGCGCATCATCCGACGGAGATTGCGGCCACCTTGCGCACCCTCCCGTGCCTTCAGCGAAAGCGCTGGCTGGTCGTATTCCAGCCGCATCGCTACAGCCGCACGCGTGCCCTGGCCGGCGACTTTGCCGCCGTGTTTGCGGGTGTGGATGAACTGGTCCTTACGCCGGTCTATGCCGCCTCGGAACCGATGATGGCGGGGGGGACATCCTGGGATCTCTATGCGCATATCCGGCGCTCGGGTAAAGTCCGAACGCTCTGCGCGGCATCGCTGGCCCAGGCCTGGGGCTATGTGCGCACCGCGCTCCGGCCCGGCGACGGATTGCTGATTATGGGCGCGGGCGATGTGGAACAAATTGCCCAATGGGCGTGCGCGGAACTGGCTGAGCGCGGTCTGGCCGCCCTGGACCCGGCATCCCGGGTGGATCCGGCGTGCGCCTGGGCCGCAGCCCTGGAACACATGCAATGGAAATCAGCCGTGTTTAAAAGACAGGCCTCGCTGGCCGACAGAACTACCTTGCGCGTGGGTGGCATCGCTGATATTTTGGCCGAATTGGCCGATGAAGAAGATTTGACAAAATTGCTCCGATGGACTCATGCAAACCGGGTTCCGGTTACCCTGTTGGGCGCGGGCAGTAATGTGCTGGTCAGCGACCTGGGTGTGCGTGGGGTGGTCGTGTGCCTGGCGGATACGGCGTTCCGGCAAATCAGGGCGGACCCGGCATCCCGGGTGGACCCGGCATCCCGGGTGGACCCGACGTTACGGGTGGTCGTTGGCGCTGGTGTGTCCCTGCATGAACTGACCAACCGGCTGGCAGAGGATGGCCTGGCGGGGCTGGAATTCTTAGCGGGTATTCCGGGCACCGTCGGCGGGGCCCTGCGCATGAATGCAGGCGCCTGGAATGAGAACATCGGTTCGCGAGTGGCCTGGGTTCGCTTCCTCAATCCCGATGGTTCGGGAGAGGTGGCGGAATCGGCCGCCCTTGGATTTGGCTATCGCCATTGCGCGGGATTGGCCGGCACCCCGGCTGTTGCCGGCACCCCGGCTGTTGCCGGCACACCGGCTGTTGCCGGCAAGGTTGTGCTCGAGGCGGCGTTCAACGTGGCGCCATCAAATCAGCAAGCGGTGCGCGCTCGTATGAAAGAAATACTCAAGCGGCGCGCCTGGTTGCGCGCCTGGCGGACCCGGCGTTCCGGGCCCTCGGCCGGTTCGGTGTTCAGGAACCTGGAGGGTGACTTTGCCGGACGCCTGCTGGAACAGGCCGGGATGAAGGGCCGACAGATCGGCGGCGCCCGCGTGTTGGAGGCGCATGCCAATGTAATCGTCACGGAACCAGGCGCTTTTGCGTCGGATGTTCGCGCACTTTTAGAAATCATGCGGCAGGCCGTCCGGGAACGCTCGGGAATTGAATTAACCGAGGAGATCGTGGGCCTTGAGTAATAAAACATTTCGGGTAACTACTCAGGTTGTCATCCAGAGCGGAGCGAAGGATCTCCAAATTCGGGGCTGATCGTGGAGATTTCTCGCTATGCTCGAAATGACAAACATGTTTATGCGGGCCATCTGCCGGCTACCTGAGCAGTTACCATTTCGGCATGTTGCAGTGTTGATGGGCGGGCCTTCCTCGGAACGGGAGGTTTCTTTGCGGTCGGGGCGGGCGGTGACGGAGGGTCTGCGCCAGGCCGGTTACGAAGTGTCGGAAGTGGATGTTAAGGACCGGACCTTCGATCTGTCGCCGCAGGTGGAAGCCGTGTTTATTGCCCTGCATGGCGAATTTGGAGAAGACGGGCAGGTGCAGGATATTCTGACGCGTAAAAAAGTGCCTTATACCGGCTCGCGGCCGGAGGCCAGCCGGATAACGTTTGACAAAGTCCGTTCCAAGCAGATCTTGGTGTGCCACGGTATTCCGACGCCGGCATTTGAAGTCCTGCGGCCCGGCCAGGCGCGCACACTGCCTCTGCCCGTCGTAGTCAAGCCGGTGCGGCAGGGCTCGAGTTTCGGTTGCCATAAGGTGACGGCGGAAGCCGACTGGCCGGAAGCCCTGGCCGACGCCATGACCTACAACGGCGAGGCGCTGGTGGAAGCGTTCATTGACGGCAAGGAATTGACCGTTGGGATTGTGGATGACGAAGTATTGCCGGTGATTGAAATCCGCGCGCCCAACAGCAACTACGATTACCGGGCGAAATACACCAGAGGCGTCACGGAATACCTTGTGCCCGCGCCGCTTGACGCCGTGGCCACGCGCCTGTGCCAGGACCTGAGCGCTCGGACGTACCGGGCGCTTGACGGGCGCGGTATGGGGCGCGTGGATTTGCGGATGAGCCCCGATGGCCGGATGTCAGTGTTGGAGTTGAATACGATCCCCGGGTTCACCGAAACCAGCCTCCTGCCCAAAGCTGCTCGCGTTGCCGGCTATACGTTTCCCGCCCTGTGCGACCGCATCTTGCGCACGGCCGCCGTGGAATAATAAGGAATGGCTAATGGTCAATGGTTAATGGACGATGTTGCAGAAAATGACGGTGGCATTGTTTCCATTCTCTTTATGAACCATGTTCCATTAACCATCAACCATTGACCATCAACCATTTCCGATTCGCGGGGCTTATCCGCAAATCGGGGGTTGCTTTTCCCCGTTGCGCTCCTTATGATCGCAGGCATGGATGCAACTGTTAATAATCAGGCCAGTCCTTTTGATGATTTGATTGACAACGTGATTATATCGTCCTCCGAGGGCCTGATCACGGAAATCAATCCGGCGGCGCTTAACCTTTTAGGATATGGCCGCAAAGAAGATCTGCTGGGCCGGCCGATGGGCAAGGTATGCAGGGGTTTTTCCCTCGAGAAAATATCGGCCAATCTCCCTTTGGAGAATTATGAGATGATCTATGTGGACCGGCGGGAAAAAGAGATTCCCGTGCATGTCAATATCACGGCGCGCCGCGATCCCGATCGTGCTTCGCGCATCGGGACCG
>JBDRSI010000209.1:0-2165 GCA_043825055.1 Verrucomicrobiota bacterium | reverse complement strand
TTCAGGCAGTGCGCGACTTGTTCGCCCAACGCAACCTGGAGGACGAATACGCTTTCCGTGTCTACGTAGCCGGTCGGTCCTGTTCAGGCCTGCAATACGGAATGGCAATAGATAACAAACCGAATGAGACCGACATTTCATCCACTACGGATGGGATAAAGGTATTGGTGGATGAAATCTCTATCCAATATTTGCGCGGCGCAACAATTGATTTTTTAGATGACGAACGCGGGAAAGGCTTTGTGGTCAACAACCCAAACGTCGAACCTGCATGTGCTTGTGAGGGTGGCAGTTGCGGTTAGAGTGATAACGAAGCGGGAAGAGGCCGGATAAACTCCGGCCTCTTTTTTTGTGCGAACCGTTCATCGCCCTCGCAAGAAGGCGATAATGGCGACAAAGACTCCAATGAATGCCATTCCGAAAATGACCAGACCCATTGGTATACTCCCTCCGCCGCTTCCCGCGGGTGTGAAGGTTGGAATGATGAGCGGGGGGGGTGGTGTGAAAGTAGGCAGGCGCGTCGGTGTGGTCGGAATGGAAAATGCAGCCGCCAGGGTTGGGTCAATGGTAGGAGTCGTGTGCGGCGTGGCTGTCGGCGGCGGCTCGATGATCGGTAAAAAGCCCGGTGAAAGGCCGACTAAAGGCGCGTACACCCAGCCGACGCCTCCCGCAACGCCTGGATATCTGATCTGGATCCATTCCCCACCCGGGCTGCGGCCCAAGGCCGGGGCTTGTTCGCCGGGCAACAAAACGCCGACGGCAGGATAATAGACCGAATGCGGGCCGGCGCGAACGTTGATTTGTTCAGGATAATTGACCGTGATCATCGGGCCGGAGGGTGTACCGGTAACGGTCGCAATGGACCCGGTCGGCTGCTGCGCGGCAGCCGGCATCTGGGCCGGACCGAGGAAAAGCAAACCGGCTGTGCCGGCCAGGATCGTAAAAGTCAAGCTGAGTTTCATCCAAGAACGCATAGCTGGCAACTTTCTGCTGTTATAATTCGTAAATCCATTCAAAACTGCTTACCCTCCCGCAGACTTCGCCCTGAGGGGCCTCAGCCCGAAGCGTTTGGACCTCCTTCGCTACCCAAGATGCCCCTGATAGCAACCTGCCGAGTAGGCCTTCGGCGGGAGGATGGTTGAGCAGTTACAAAATCGCAAAATGATTATAATCGAAAAAGGTTATGGAACAACGCGTCTTCCACGGAAATATCACTCCTGCTGATGTCGCCCAGGCATTGCTGGCAGAATTCAACCAGGGCAACCTGCGGGCACAGGTACTGGGCGAAAGCGGCCATCTCACCGTGCAAATCGCGACCAGCCAATGGTCCCGCTCCGGTGGACAAACTGCGCTGGCTGTAAACATCCAGAAGATCGAGGATGGCGTGACGGTGCAAATAGGCCAGCAGCAATGGATGGGTGTGGCCGCCAGCCTGGGACAGAGCGCCATCGCGGCGCTCATGAATCCCTTGAACCTGCTTGGCCGCTTGGACGATATCGCCCAGGATATCCAAAACCTGCAATTGAACGAGAAAGTGTGGGAGATCATTGCCCGGGAAGTTCGCGCGAAAGGCGCCAGCCACCAACTATCCGAGCGATTGAGCCGCCTGACCTGCGAATATTGCGGCGCGGCCAACCCGGTCGGCGAGCCTAGCTGCGTGGCCTGCGGCGCACCGCTGGGAGCCGTCCAGCCGAAGACCTGCGCCAAGTGCGGATACGTTCTGACACACGAGGAAAAGTTCTGTCCGAATTGCGGACAGCAGCAGTAATCAGTCATCAGTTATCAGTGACCAGTGACCAGTGTTCAGTAAGCACTGGTCACTTTGCTTGATAGACCTCCGGATTCACACAATACGGCAATCTCCGCCCTTCCAGGCCGGCGAGCAGGTTTTCGCAGGCCATTTCGGCCATCCGGCGGCGCGTGCCGCGCGTCGCCGAGCCGATGTGGGGAACGATCAGACAATTCGGCAGTGAATACAATGGATGGTCGGGCGGCAGCGGCTCCGGGTCGGTGACATCCAGCGCTGCGGCGGCGATCCAGCCTTCGGACAGGGCGCGGGTGAGGGCGGGGGTATCCACAACCGGGCCGCGCGCCGCGTTGACCAGGATGGCGGTCGGCTTCATCTTTCGCAAAACTGACTCATTGATCAATCCACGCGTCTCAGG
>JBDRSI010000208.1:0-2263 GCA_043825055.1 Verrucomicrobiota bacterium | reverse complement strand
CACATGCCTGTGTTTCGTGGTTAGAAATTCTCAGTCAGAAAACCCCAGGAATGACTTGGCGATCCGTGCCGACGGCTACTGCAAGTAACCGCTGGGACGAATCGGCAAGCATTCCCTGCCCCGCCAAAGACGGCGGGACATTCAGGGTCCAACCTGATACTTACGCGGCGGTCGCTGTCAGTCCGATCGCTTCCGCATATTTCAGGTAAGTCTCCACCGACGCCACGACGACGCGGGCTTCGATCGCGAGCAGCTCGATACCGACCAGCGAGATGCGCACCCAGGCATCAATCACGACACCCTTGTCCAGGATGCGGTCAATCACCTCCACCAAACTCGAAGAACCAATTGCTTTTTCTACGGCCATGTTATTCACCCCCCTTTATTTTTGGTTCCCGTTCCACGCCGGGATCTGCGGGTTATGAAATTTTCTTTCTTGATGGTGCTGAGTCTAAGGGGAGAGCTAAAAACCCGCAATCGGTAGAATCCTGATTCGGGTGTAGGAGAAACGACCACAGAGGACGGATGAAGAGGACGACAGACGACGGACGCCAGACCGGAGAAGAGGGAGGACGGACAACGGAGAACGGAGGGCGGACGACAGTGCGGAATGCAGACTCAAACAGCTTGAAGTTCCACGTGCGCGCTGAAGCCCAGCTGGTCAAGCATGTCCCGGATGCCTTGCCAGGTCAGTCCAAATTCGCGCACGTCTGATAGTCCCAGTTTGGAAAGAATGTCGGCAATCGTTGCCGCATCGGTTTCGGCTAACGGCTCGTCGCCCATCATGGCTGTTTCCGCCCAGGCAACAAGATCTTCCTGACTGAGACGGCCGTCCAGATATTCCTGTAGTTGATGTGTCACGGTTTGTTTTGTGATCATAATTGGGTTCCAATGATTTTATGCCCCGTATCATTCGGGAATTTATCGTGTGATTCGGTCATGCGCCCGTCTTTGTTGAAAATCATTTGCCTGAAAGAAAGCGTATGCTCCTCTGCGTCCACGATCTTTTCGTAAATCGCATAATA
This sequence comes from Verrucomicrobiota bacterium, assembly GCA_043825055.1. GTDB lineage: Bacteria > Verrucomicrobiota > Kiritimatiellia > JAAZAB01 > JAAZAB01 > VSJD01. The sequence goes on along the minus strand of JBDRSI010000208.1, from coordinate 1,238 downwards.
CCCGCCTCTGCCTTCCACGCGTCTAATGTAGCGGCGCCCTCCTTCCGGGGTCCGTTCCCATGCCTGAAACTTCCGCTCATTGGAATAGCGTTTATTATCCAAGGCGAGAAACACCTTTCGAACGATGAACAACCTGTTTTATTGACATACTATCGGAAAACGCAAAATGATCAAGACAAAAAGTGTAATGGGTCAGAGTGCGGAGGGAGGGTATAGCGGCGTATGTGTCAAGCGCCGATTGCGCCAACTATTCCACGAGTAATCATCTATGTAAATATAACGCCTGTCTTTATATTTGCAAGAATAATAATTCCGGCCCGGTAAGGAACCAATAACGGATAAGCAAAATCTTCATTTCAGCCGTTTGCCACTCTGGATCCACTGGACGGCGTGCTGGATCAGCTCGGTGGCATGGCGCAGGTTCAACTTCTCCTTGATGCGCTCACGGTACGACTGCACGGTATGAATGCTCAGGCTGATTTTCCTGGCAATCTGGCTGGAACCCAGCCCCTGCCCGATCAATTCAAAGACCGTTAACTCGCGATCAGAAAGCGACTCCAAGGGCGAGGCGATGGCGGTTGCGGCCTTACCGCCGACCAACTGGGTCATGAGATGCTCGCGCATCGGCTCGCTGAGCACAATTTTTCCGGCCAGCATCTGGCGGATGCCCTCGACAATTTTTTCCGGCGGCTCCGATTTCATGATGTAGCCCCGGGCTCCGGCCTGAAGTGCGCGCGCGGCGTAAAGCGATTCATCATGCATGGAAAACACGATCGCTAATATCTTGGGATGCACAACCTTCAAATCCTTGATCAGGTCAATGCCGCTCTTGCCGCCCAACGAAATATCCACAACCACGATTTCCGGCCGCGCCACATTAATAGCCTGCATGGCGGCGCGATACTCGCCAGCGATCCCGCACACGGTCAAATCTGTCTGCTGGTTTATCAGCCCGGCAATGGCCTCGCAGACTAAGGGATGATCATCCACGATGAAGATGCTATGCTTGCCCACGTCGCCCCGCTGCGGGGCAAGTGGCCACTTGGCTGCCGACGTGGCGGAAGACGACCTCGCCAACGCCGGCAGGGTCGTCTTATCGGGCGCCGGCTTGCGGGGCATCGGTTTGACGTGGCGGCGGGTCCCGACTCTCCGGTCCCGACTCTCCGGGAGGTCGGGAGGGATTGCTTTGGTGTTTTTTCGGCGTTTCATGTTTGGCTTTCAGGGTGCGCGTTAATGTT
>JBDRSI010000207.1:0-7711 GCA_043825055.1 Verrucomicrobiota bacterium | reverse complement strand
ATCGCCCGCCTTCACCGTCGCGCCAATGTCCACTGCCACCGATTCAATCACGCCCGCAACGCGCGGGCTGAGGTGAACGGCCGCATTCTCATTCATTCGGACCTCTCCGGTCAGCGTCATAGCCACATGCACCTTGCGGTTTGATACGGTCAAGTCCGTCAGGAGTCCGCCCTTTTCGTTCTTCCAGAGAGCCGATTCTGCCTTAACGACGCCCGCCTCATAGCGGCACTCCGCGCACTGATAGGTGGGCACCTTGTGTTCGCAGTTCGCCAGCGCGGTCGCCACAGGGTCGCCACCCGACTTGTGTCCCCCGTGTCCATGCCCGGCCTCAGCCTTCTTCACGTCTTTTTCGGGCGCCGCGGCCTTCTTCGCCGCGGTGTCCCCGCACGCGCCGCACTCGCTGCCCGCGGCCCCTGGCGGGTTCAACCACAAGACGGTAACCGCCAGCAATCCCGCGGCAACTCTCAACGTTATTTTATACTTCCGCGCCTGTTTCATCGTTCATTCCTCCATACCCGAATTACTTCTGTTTGATTTCGCTCAAACCCAAACCCGCCAGCCGTTCCACTTGCGCCACAGCGCGGTGATACTCGGCCAGAATCTCGATCTGCTGTCGTCGCATCTCGATCAGCGAACGGCGCGCATCCTGGATATCCAGGTATCCGATCTTGCCGCTTGCATAGGCCGCCTGGCCTGCCGCGAACGCCTGTTCGGCCGCCGGCAACGCGTCCTGCGCCAGCGTGACCGCCGCCTTTTGCATGGTGGTCAGCAATTCATGCGCCGCCGCCAACTCCACGCGTAACGCGGTCTGCGCAGCCTCTTGCTCCGCGCGCTTGCGCTCCAGCTCCGCCTGCGCCGCCAGAATGCTTCCTCGTTTATAGTCAAAGATCGGTAGTCCCACACCTACTCCCGCGACGAATGCCATGCTGTCATCGGCTCGTATTTGCCTTACTCCGGCTCCAATGGATAGATCGGGAATCCGGCTGCGGCACTCGGCTTGAACGGTCAGTTCCGCGGCACGGATCTCGTCCGCCCAGCGCGCCCACTCCGGCGAGCGGGTCATGACCTCAGCCAGCACGGCGGCTTCCGGAACACCGTGCGCCAGTCTCGCAAGGTCGCCATGGACCGAGTCGAAAGTCGGGATGCTGTCGCCCCACATGGCGCACAAGACCTTGCGGGTCACTGTGACCCGGCTTCTGGCGCGATCTGCGGTCAGTTTGGCAAGGGCGAGTTCCGCGCGGGCTTTGGCCTCATCCGCGGGCGAATCCTTGCCCACCGCCACCCGGTTGGATACGGTCTGATGAATGCTCTCCGCTGTCCGCAACGCCTCCTGACTCAGCGCCAGTTCCTCTTGTGCGGCCAGTGCGTTAACAAAGCACTCCGTCGTTTCCTTGATCACATCCAGACGGCGCACATCCACGTCCCACTCCGTCAACTTCATTGCGGCGGTCGTCGTGCGTTTGCGCGCGGCCCGCTTCCCGCCCAACTCAATGGTCTGTTCGAAGGCGACAGTCGTTTGGGCCGCATCGAACCCCCGAATCTCTCCGCTTCCGCCAAAGTCCTCAACCTCGGCAGACAGGGTCGGGTTGGGGATGGTTCCGGCCTGCAACAGCCGGCTGTTCGCCGCCTGCACCGCAAGGCGTGCCGCACGGATCTGTGGATTCCGTTCCAGCGCCAGACGCAACGCATCTTCCAACGCCAACCCCTGCGGGAAACCAGCATCCTCACCGAATGCTGTGGCAACCAACGCGGCGGTCAGGGTGATGACCGCCAATAACTTTTTCATAGTTCATGCTCCTCGTGTTTGTGACAGTGAAAATACCCAAGTCCACACGGAAGACACCGCTTCCGTGATGGAATGACAGCGTGGAATGCTACCGTCTGTTCGTGCCGGCAAAAGGGCACAATACGGCTGCGGTAGCGAGATTAGCAGGCAGGGGGCCGGAAGATGTCGGCCGTCAGCAACGTCGAGCAGACAAGGGCCTCGCAGGCAACAAAGCCGCATGGAACATCCTCGACGGAGACAGCCTGCTCCGGCTGTAGCGTCACAGGATTGCAGCAGAGGCAATCACAAATAGCGGTCTCCCCTGCGGCGTGGCAATCGTCGGCGGCGTGGCAATCGTCAGCATCGTGGCAGACGCCGTTGCACGCCAAGGCCGCGATCGCGAAAACGACCGCCAGGGCGAAGGTTTTCCAAGCGGAATTATGCCCCATTGGATTCATTGGCAAGAAGCGTACACGGTATGGCGTCCACAGTCAAATAAATAATAATAATCCTTGACAGGAATCGGGCAACAGACTAAATTGAGAATGATTTTAATTATCAATAGGGAAGGAAAGATTTTATGGCGGTCCACCAGGAAAAAAGAATTCTTGAGGATTATCTCGCGACGAAAGACTTGAAATACAGCCGCCAGCGGGAGGAAATCCTGGATGTGTTTTTAAGCACAGATAGGCATCCGACCGCCAACGAGCTTTATAATAGTGTCCGGAAAAAGTACCCGCGCCTGGGATTCGCCACAATTTACCGGACGCTTAAATTGCTCTGCGCCTGCGGTCTGGGCCGCGAGTTAAAGCTTGAGGATGGCACCACCCGCTACGAGCATCTCTACGGCCACCGGCATCATGACCATCTCATCTGCACAAAATGCGGCCGATTCGTGGAAGTTGTGGACTCCGCTATCGAACGCTTACAGGAGAAACTGTTCAAGCGGTATGGTTTTTACCCGCAAAGACACCGCCTGGAGCTTTACGGGATATGCCGGAATTGTAAAAAATAATTTTTTTGACGTAGTAATGAGAATGATAATCATAATCATAAAGAAAGGGGCTGAAATGAAAAAGTCTCTTATGTTAATCGCGGCTTTTATTCTGGCATTCGGTCCGGCGGCGCGCAGTTACGCCGACTGGAAAAGTTATGCCTGGACCTATAACTATCAAACCATGCGCAAAGACACGGCTGAAATAGAATATTATCTGACCGAAGAGCAGGCCAAGATAGATGATTCGAGCCAAAGCATCTGGAAACACCAGCTTGAACTGGAATACGGCATCACGGACAACCTGGACATAAGCATGTATCAAATGTTCATACAGTCTAACACGGCTGAGGCCAATAAGTTTGAATACGACGGGTTCAAGCTGAGAACGCGCTATCGGTTCCTGGAGAAGAATGAACTGCCGGTTGATACCCTGCTCTACCTTGAATATATACGGAATGATAATCTCGAAAAGCCGAACGTGCTGGAAGGGAAGCTCGTCCTCGCCAAAGATATAGCGAAGTTTAACGTTGCCTATAACCAGGTAATTAAACAGGAGTTGGAATCCGGCGGCAAGACAGAGCATGCATTCGCGGCCGGTATCAACTATCGCATTATACCGATGAGCATAGGAATGGAAAGCAAGGGAAATTATACTGCCGGAAAATATTATGTCGGCCCCACGCTCTCATGGGTAACGGACAAATTATGGGTAACGATAGGCGCTCTTGGTGGATTGAACGGAAAAAGCGATGATCTCCAGACACGAATGATCATGGGAATATTATTTTAAATAAGAATGCGTGCCGTTGAAACCGCGGCTATCCGAAAAAAGGACGCAAGCGCAATTGCGCGAATCAAAGAAACTTGTCATTGTCGGGAGTCCGAACGTCGGCAAAAGCGTGTTGTTCAACGCGCTTTCCGGCAGTTATGCGACGGTCTCGAACTATCCAGGCACCACGGTTGAGGTCTTGCGGGGCAAAGCCGTGATCGGCGCGATCGAATGGGATATCGTCGACACCCCGGGGCTGTACTCTTTCTACCCCATCACGGAGGAAGAGCGCGTGGCCCGGCAAATACTGGTGAATGAACGCTCTGACGTGGTCATTCACGTGATAGATGCAAAGAACCTTGAGCAGATGCTGCCGCTTACGCTTCAGCTTCTGGAGGCGGAGCTTCCCGCGCTACTGGTCTTGAATATCATGGATGAGGCCGGGAAGGCCGGCGTGCGGATTAACGTTGCGACCCTGGCGGAACAGCTCGGCATTCCAGTCGTGCCGGCCGTGGCCACGACGGGCAAAGGTGTGGCCGAATTGAAAACGGCCATCAGCCGTTATGCGGCGCCGGAAGCCGCCGGTCGAAATTTTCTGGAGTATTCCGAACCCATCGTGAAGGCCCTGGACAAGATCACGGCTTTGCTGGCGCCCCTGAGGGTCGCGCACATTTCCAAGCGGGCGCTCGGTTTGCTGCTTCTTAAAGACGATGCGGGAATTGCGACGATGATCCGGCACAGCGTTCCCGAAGCGTTTGGGACGATCCTGGCAGTTGTGGCGACTCTCCGGAAAATCCTGCCCGAGCCCATCGAATATCGGATTGCCGTGAGGCAAAAGCAGGAGGCCGGCCGCCTTGCGTCGCAAGCCATCACCAGTGAAACCAGGCCGCCGGGTTTTCGGGAATGGTTGAGCCGGCTTATGATGAACCCGCTGACGGGATTTCCGATTATGCTTTGTGTCCTTTACTGGGTGTTGTACAAGTTCGTGGGCGAATTCGGCGCGGGGACGGTGGTAAATTTTCTTGAGGGAACCGTGTTTGAAGGCTATATCAACCCCTTCCTGATCAAGATTTTTACCCGGATAATTCCATGGGCTCCCCTGCAGGACCTTTTTGTCGGAGAATACGGCATGCTCACGTTGGGCCTGCGCTATGCGATGGCGCTGATCCTCCCGCTGGTGACGTTCTTTTTTCTTGTTTTCGCCATTATCGAAGACACCGGGTATTTGCCGCGCCTGGCCATGCTGATTGACCGGACGTTCAAGAAAATAGGTTTAAGCGGCCGAGCCGTCATACCGATGGTCCTTGGACTCGGCTGCGCCACGATGGCCACCATGGTGACCCGAACACTCCCGACGAAAAGGGAACGCGTGATCGCCACGCTTCTGCTTGCGCTGGCGGTACCGTGCTCCGCTCAACTGGGGGTGATCCTGGCGTTGCTGGCGGGCCGGCCCAGGGCGATGCTGATCTGGGCGGGGCTTGTCGGGCTGGTGTTTCTCCTGGTGGGTTACCTTGCAGCCCGGATTTTGCCGGGTCGGCAGGCGTCATTCTATATCGAGGTGCCCCCTCTCAGAATGCCCAAGCTTTCGAATGTGCTGATGAAAACCTACACGCGCGTCGCGTGGTATTTCCGGGAGGTTCTGCCCCTGTTCCTTTTGGCCAGCGTGCTTATCTGGCTGGGCCAATTGACCGGGCTGTTCAACCTGCTCATCGCTCTTCTGCGCAAGCCCGTGATACTGATTGGACTTCCGGAAGAGGCGGCCCCGATTTTCCTCTTCGGATTTTTCCGCAGGGACTACGGCGCCGCCGGCCTTTACGATCTCAACAAGCATGGTGCTTTGAATGGCATTCAGCTCGTTGTGGCCTGCATTGCGTTGACGCTCTTCCTGCCCTGCATCGCTCAACTGCTGATGAATGTGAAAGAGCGCGGCTGGAAAACAGGCGCGATCATATCGGTATTTATCCTGTTCTTTTCTTTTCTGGTGGCCTATGCGGTTAATTTCGTTCTCACAGGGCTAGGGGTGTCATTATGAAATGCTCGCTGTGCGGTTTTGTGTTTGACGAGAAGAAGGGAACATCGGCTTGCGCCCGCTGTCCGCTGGTTACCGCTTGCCGGCTGATCCGGTGCCCGAACTGCGGTTTTGAAACGCCCGCCGAACCGGAATGGTTGCGGCGAATATTCGGCAAATCAACCCGGATATTTCACGTTGGACGTAAAATATCCGCCCTTTGGGCTTCGACGCGCCCCGGAAAACGGGGCTTGCTCAGGGTTAAGAAGGAAAAAAACAGTGAAATTGACCGATAAAGCGGAAGAAATTCTTGAGACGCTCTGGGTTGAACTTGTCGAAAAGAAGAAAGAAAAGTGCGACGTCACACTGGTAAAACGTGAGGAAGCTCTTTATGAGTTGATTCGCGGCGGCTACACCCGCGTGACGGAAGACAAGATTGCTCTGACCGAGAAAGGAACGGAGGCGGCCCGGCAGTGCATCCGCCGTCACCGTCTGGCGGAACGGCTGATGGTGGATGTGCTCGATCTCAAGAAGGGGCTGGTTCACGAAACCAGTTGTAATTTCGAGCATTTTCTCCACAAGGGCATTGATGAGAATATCTGCACGCTCCTCGGCCATCCGAAAACCTGTCCGCATGGGCGGCCGATTCCCGAGGGGCGTTGCTGTAAGGAATCGCGGAAGCACGTGGCGAAGCTGATTGTCCCGCTTGCGGAGCTCGATGTGAACCGGAGCGCGGTGATTGCTTATCTCCACACCCACGACCGGGAAGCGCTGCGGAAATTGATTGCCATGGGGGCGCTTCCTCAAACGGAAATCATTCTGCTGCAGCGCTTTCCGACCATCCTGTTTCAGCTCGGCAAGAGCCAATTTGCGGTTGACGACGAACTGGCCTCGCATATTTATGTGCGCAGGCTGTAATCTTCAACGTTATTCAATCCGGGATTACGTTTTGATCGTTCCATCCAAGCCTATCTGAACTTCCTCCACGCGCAGGTCATGACGGCCGCTCTGGTGGACCGCGTTCTGGACGATTTTGGTTAGCCCGCCGCAACACGGCACTTCCATGCGAACCACGAGCACACCTGGAATACTCTTGTCCTTCAGAATGGCGGCCAGCTTGTCAGCGTAGCCTTCCGTATTATCCAGCTTGGGACAGCCCACAACCACCCCGCGTTTGCGGATGAACTGTCCGTGGATATCGGCGGAAGCCACCGGCGCGCACGTGCTGAGCACCAGTAATTCGCGGCCGTGGAAGAAAGGCGCGCCTGGTTGGACCAGGTGAATTTGCACCGGCCACTGCTCCAGTTCCGACCGGCCCGCCGAGGCAATGGCCGCATCAGCGCCGGCGGCCGGTTTCGGCGTAAACCGCATCTTCATGCCCGGGCAACCTCCGCCCGAATCCGCCGACGGCCGGTGCTCGTTCGGGGCAACATGTTTTCGAGCGGCCGTTTCTCCCGACTCTCCCAAAGGTCGGGACTGAAGGCCGGCTTCACCCCGCTCGTTGCGCACATGGCCTTGGGTTTGCGCGTAGTCGAAATCAGGCGCTTCACGCACCTCAATAGTCAGGGCCCCGGTGGGACACTCGCCTATGCACATCCCCAACCCGTCACAGAAGACCTCCTTTACTAATTTGGCCTTGCCGTTCACCAGTTGGAGCGCGCCTTCGGCGCAAGCCGTGATGCACTGGGCGCATCCGTTACATTTCGACTCGTCAATATTGATGATATTCCGTTTCATGGTATCTGGACGCCCCGATTCCCTATTTTACCAGGATGGCTTTCAAGTCCTGCTCCGGCGTGGTGATCGGCATGATGGCAAACTTCTCCGCCAGCACCTTCAGAACCGTCGGCGTTACGCAGGCCGGCAGGCTGGGCCCCAAACGGATATTGCGAATGCCAAGATGCAACAACGTGAGCAGGATGCAAACGGCTTTCTGTTCATACCAGGAGAGCACCAACGAAAGCGGCAATTCGTTGACACCACACTTGAATGCGTTTGCCAGCGCCAGCGCGACCTGGATGGCCGAATAGGCGTCATTGCACTGGCCGCAATCCAACAGACGTGGAATGCCGTTAATCGCGCCGAAGTCCAGTTTGTTGAACCGGAACTTGCCGCAGGCCAGGGTCAGGATCACGCAATCCTTCGGCACTTGCCGGGCAAACTCGGTATAAT
>JBDRSI010000206.1:0-6434 GCA_043825055.1 Verrucomicrobiota bacterium | reverse complement strand
TAGCCTTTGTGGCCCATTCGGGTTTTTCAACGTTGGGCATAAATATCACCAGGTTTGTGCCGGTGTCACCCTTCGGGTCGGCTACGGCTGGAGCTTCACGCCCCTGGGCAATACCAGCGCCGCCACGATCCGTTGCTTGGCCGCGCGGTAGCCTTTGAGAATTTTGTCGGCCTTGTGGATTTGCGCCAGGGCCACCGCGTCCTGCAGTTCGCTCATGCGGTAGTTTTCGCCGCTGTTCATAATCTTGTAATAGTCAAAGCTGAAACAGCCGATCGTGCCGATACTGCCCAGCATTTTCCCGCGATAGGAGCCGTCTTGCCGATCCGGTCCACGAAGGGAATGTCAGTAAAAAACATTTCCAGACATACGCCAAATTGTTGACTATACATGACAACCTCCATCTTATAGATTCTGTTTGTGTTCTCTATTTCTCCACCCTTTCGTCTCGTGAGAAGTTTGCCGCATCAGTCACCGACAGGCATCTTTTAAAAAAATCAAGCCAACGCTTTCGCAAGATTAATGTTTAATTCTTTCGCCCTCCGGGCAATATCGGTTTTGGTTTCGTTCGGCTCAATGCCGATCAACCCCGCCCGCATCATGATGTCTTTTGTCCGCGGACACATGTCCGCGTAATATTTTGGCGGTTTTTTCACGTGCGGGCATTTGAAAGGACAACCCTCCGCCGTAGCCGTTTTTTGCTCCAGGATATGTTCCCAGAACCAGTAGAAATGCCAGTCGCGGACGCCTTGCGCGCCGCCGCCGGCCAAGCCGCCGATGCCAATTTTGGCCGTAACGGCCTTTTGAGCCAATGCAACATTATCAAACAGCAGGGGCGCTTTATATCCGCATAACCCCTTTGGATCATGCGTCTCAATCCATTGCACACCCTTCGGCAGAACAGTTTCTTTGCGCAGTTGATGATAATTGCGACGGGTGGATTCATTTATCCAGTCCAGTTTCCGCAACTGCGCCAGACCAATTGCCCCGGCCATTTCCGAAAGCCGGTAATTTTCACCGCAGAATAATTCCCCGGATTTACGTTCCCGTGCAAACCGGTTCGGCCGCCAGCAGGCGGCGGTATCGTGATAACTTTGCGCGCGCGTGTAAAGCCATTCTTTATCCGTGGTCAGCATGCCGCCTTCGCCGGTTCCCATCACCTTGTAGGCGTCAAAACTGAAACATCCAATGTCTCCCCAGGCTCCAAGCATTTTGCCCTTGTAACTGCCGCCGGTTGCCTGTGCAACGTCTTCAATCAGAGTGAGTTTATGTTTGTCGGCAATTGCGCGGAGTTTTTCCATTCTGGCCGGCAGACCAAGTATGTGCACAACCAGAATGGCTTTGGTGCGCGGGGTGATGGCTTTTTCAACCGCGGCCGGATCAAGAGTGAGCGATTCATCAATTTCCGTAATTACGGGAATAGCTTTTGCCACGACAATGGCGGAGACGCTGGCGAAAAAAGTGTAACCGGGCAGAATCACTTCGTCCCCCGGGCCTACGCCAGCGGCCACAAAAGCGGCGATTAAAGCGCTCGTTCCCGAATTCACGGCCAGGGCGTGTTTGCATCCGATTTTAGCGGCAAATTCTTTTTCCAGTCTTTCCACGCGGCTGTTGGTCCCGTAATAACGGAACAACCAGGCCGAAGGAGTCACGGGCTCTTTTTTTAATATATTGCGGATTTCTTTTTTTCCGGCGGATGAAACGTTAAACAAATCCACCAGTTCCATTAATTCTTCCGTTGAATACTTGCTGTATTTTTTTGCCATAGTTTTTACCTTTCCTTTGTTTTGCCTGTGATTTCCATTAATTTTCCCTGCCGCTTCGCATCCAGCGGAGCTCCCGAATAACGGACATAATTCCCGGCCTTCTCTTTCGCCAGCATATATGTATCTTTTGCTCCGCCGGCTTCCCACACCGCCCTTGGCCCGCGAACTGAAACGCGGGGAGCAAGATATTCATCAGAATGAATCCATTTGAGCGTATGCTCGCAAGTCATATATTCGCCGTGCGGACCAATTTTCTTGATCAGCCCGGCGGCGATTGTTTCATCATTCACCAGGATGCCGGCGGCGATACGTTTGGACATTGCCGAAATTTCCTCATCCATAACAAGCTGTTCATGACTGCAAGTCATTCCCGTGGCAAACATGCCGCAATTGACAATTAAATCGTGTCCGGCGGCGACCGAACAGAACATGCTGAAGGTTTTTTCCCACGCATTCTGCTCGTCGTGCGCGTGATTATCGGAATTCGGAGCAGTGGTATGCGACGGCGCCTTATAAAACCGGGCCAGTTGAGCCGCCGCGATCCGGCATATTGTCGTTTCCGTTGAACCGACCAAAGCCGCGCCGGTCCGCATATCGGTCGTTGTCCAGGAATTCGCGTACATTACTTTTGTCCCCGGACGAAGCATCTGGATCATAATCAGGCCTGAAAGACATTCCGCGTTATTCATGGTCAAAAGGCCTGCCAGCGTATAAGGCGATGAAATTCCTGCGATTGGTTCTGGAAGAATCGCTATCGGGATGCCCGTGGCAACCATATCCATTATTGCATCCAACACGCCTTCCTCCCAGCAAAGCGGACTGGTTGGCGAAAGCTGGCTGATACCATACGGCTGTTGCCGCAGATCGCCGGCATAAACCGCCTTGAGCATTTCAATCATTGCCCGGTTAACTTTTTGATTGTCAGTGGAAAAATAAACCGGCTTGGAACAGTTTTCCACACAAGCCTTGAGTCCATACAACAAAGACATCTTTGGATCCGGTACGTCCTGAGGCATCACCGGAATTCCGAGCATGTCAATGCATTTGAGATTCTGACATATCCCGGCAAAACGTTCCACGTCGGCGACTTTTGAAGGCCTTGTCGCTCCCGTTTCCGAATCCACCCAGAAAACCGCGTTATGACCGGCCGCAATTTTCGGCACACCATCCCCCAACGTAAAAGCAAACTTTCCCTCCCGGTCAAACATGTCAAACGTCGGCGGAATCTTGCTTAAATAATCCTCAATGCACGATTTGCTGAAGCGGACAGTTTTTTGCTCGGCATCCACTTCCAAGCCTTTCTCCTTTAGAAACATAAACATTTTTTCACTGCCGATCTGTATGCCGCAGTTCTGGAGAATATCCACCGTTGCCTCATGTATTTGCTTGATTTCCTGATCTGAAAGAACATTTAATTTTATAAGCTTCATCCTGTTTTTCCTTTCTCTCTTCCGCCATTGTGCCGATCAGCATATTGTCAACTCCGTATCATGCGTGCGCGGCGAGGTGGGGCGTTTTGACCAGAGAATGGCCGACGCACCCTATCCACGAGGCACGCATGGCATCAACGACAAAAATGAGGACGTTAAATTTGTTCGTTCCTTTATCCCTGAGTCGCGTGGTTGTTGTCTTGTTCATAAACTACCTGTTGCTATTTTCATGATGATGATCACCTTTTGTCGTATGATACCGGGGAAACTCCCAGTCCAATTCTTCCCAGGTGATTGGAATAAACGAAAAGCCGGGTTCCCGACCGTGCTGGCGGGCCAGCTGCGCTATTTCCCGCAGAAAGTCTCCCAACCGGACGGGCGTGATCTGGGGATCCACATCCCACAGTGCAAGGTCATGCACACCCGCATCCAAAGCATGGTCAATATCCGCCAGCAAGTCCGCATGCGGGCGGTTGATCAGATCCACCGGATTGATCATGCCCGAGAAATTGACCTCGGGCAAGCAGGCGCGGATCGCGCGAATATCCGATCGCACCGACCCCTGCAGGCTACGCAGACCGGGAATGTTGCGATAGGCCACCGCAAAGGGTTCGGTGGGCACATTGCAGTGATGCAGATCGCAGCGCGGCGGCACCCCCTGGCTGGCGGCCGCGGCCTCGACAAAACGCACATCATAGGGACGGACCATATCTACATACACGTCCGGCGACATCATGGTAACGTTGCAGTTAGCCAATGGCGCCGAATCGAGCGGTCCGAACAGCGTGCCGATGAAGCGGTAGGCCGCATTCATCGTTTCCGTGATCACCTCCAGGTAGTGCCGGGCCAGCGGCGGATCGGCCAACAGATCGGCATAGAACTCCGTTCCTCTCAACGAGAAAGCATTATTCGCCGGGCTGGCCAGATCAATCATCTGGGACGCGCGGCTATAGCGCGCAATACGCGCATCGCGTGCCGCGACCAGCAACTCCCCGACCGGCGAGTGAGCGAGGTCAACCGGCTTCAGGTTCGCGAGCTGTTCCTCGTTCAGTGGGTGGTTCTGGTATCCTCCGACATCCTGTAACGTTGCCGGCATTCCGAGGATGACGGGAACGATCATCGTATGGTAGGGGAGCAACATGGAGACGAAACTCGTGTCCAGAGTTGGGGACGGATTGCCGATCCCAATATCTCCGAACCAGACATGAAGTTGGTATTGCCGGCCCAGATACGTCGCATCCATCCAATCAAAATCAATGTGATCCGGGCGGCCGTGCGCCGCTTGATAATGCCGTTCCCACCACTGCCAGACGCAGTAGAGGCTGATAGATAATGGTGTCATCTTACATCCCTTCCTTGCATGAGCGCAGACGCGCAGGTATCATGGCATCCCACTCTCCACAGTTCAATACCGCCCATACTTTTTGCCCGCTTCCACGAAGGCGTGGATGTTCTCGAAGGGCGTGCCGACAATAGTGCTGTCCGCCGTGCCGAGGATGAACCCACCCCCCGCCGCGGCATCACGGATACACCGCTCCACTGCCCGCTCGACATCCGCTGCCGTGCCGTGCAGCAGGACGGCAAACGGGTCCACATTGCCTTTGAGCGCCAGGCGGTGTCCAAAGCGCTGTTTCACGGATGCCAGGTCATGTACATCGCCCTGGGGCGGCGGCAGGAGGGGGCAGACGAGGCTCACGCCGGCCGCGATGAGATCGTCCATGATGGGGACGACGTAGCCATGCTGATGCAGATGGAGGGGGGTGTGAAACTCGCGGCAGACGACGGAAACTGCGGCTAGGACGGGCGCATCCCACTGCCGAAAGATCTCGCAATTGATCATTGGCAAACCCGAATAGCCGCCGTGGATGAAAAGCGCCTGGGCCTTGGTTCGCTCCAGGATGCGCCGCGCCCGCACGGAGAGATACTCGATGTAACGGGCGTGGAGCCGGGCGCAATACTCCGGCTCGTCGATCAGGTCGAAGATCGTCTGCGCCATGCCGCCTTCACGCACCGTGCCGAGGAAGCTCGTGAAGAGATCGCCGAGGAACGGCGTCACCAAGCCCTTCTCCCCGACGCCGACGATCACATGGTCAATCTCGGCCAGATCGGCGGTCTCGGGATCTACGAAGAAAAAGTCTGCATAGGCGTCCATATCGATGGGCCAGCGCTTGACCGGATGGTCGACGAACCAGTCGGCATACACCGGCGTGGTATGGGCAACCGCGCGCAGTTCGCCGTGAGGTGTGCGGTACGTGGTGCGAGTCTCGATGGTCTCCTCATCCAGGAAGCGGGAATCGGACGCGCGCATTGCCCGCTGGCCCTCGGTCTCTCCCGGCGCGGCGAGAATCCAGGCATCGGCACCGAAATATTCGAATGCCGCCAGATGGGTCTGCCACCAGGGCGCCTGTGCAAAGGGGCCGACCAACTCATGAAACGGGCGGCCGCTCACGGCGATCGCGGTGGCGTCCCAGATCTCCGGGGAGACGGGCACGCAGTCGGGTTGCTCGTTCCTGTAGGCGGTCAACATTCGCTCTCTTGGGGTCATATTTTTTCTCAACATCCTTTGCCGTCAATTCAGACCAGCACGACCGGAAAAGCCGCCGGTGCAAAATCATTGCGGGAGTTGCCGCCGGCATACAAATCAAACTCAAACGTCATCAAACCCGCCTCGTCTCCGGCAAAATTCGTGTACCAGATATTGTTGTACAGTATCGCAAATAAGCGCTCTTTTTCCTCCGGCAAGTTTTCAAGCATGAGCCCATCGTTTGCGCCTCCGAAAGCAACCAGACAGTTATCATAGCAACGCAATACGACGCGCGAATGATCTTTTTTGACGTATGTTACCGCGTCATCAATCGCAAAGTAATCCCGGCACGCCTTCGCCAGCACGTCTTTATCGGGCCTGAAAGGCAAACCGCCGCTGCTTATCCACGTTTCGCATCCGCGGCAGTCCAACGGAAAACCGGCGTAAAAAATTTCCGCAGACTCAGGTTTTGGAAGACGATAAAAGGACAGATGCAGCTGCACCCTCGGCCGGACCTTAAATATTTCCAGTGTTCTCTTCAGCCATCGCAACCTCGGGTGCGCGCAGAACTGCTCGTATTGAACCGTCGGGCCCGTGTCGCGGACAACGGCCAAGGTGCTCGGCTCTGCCAAGACAAATGCGCTCTCCTCCCGGCGCATTATGTTTCGCCGTTTTAAATCCGTTAATCCCGATATTTCTTTATACTTCCATCTGGGG
>JBDRSI010000205.1:0-3217 GCA_043825055.1 Verrucomicrobiota bacterium | reverse complement strand
GGGATTCAGCTTGGCGAATTGTTCCCCGAACTGGCAAAGCAGGCCGACAAGTATTCCATCATCCGCAGTATGACCCATCGCAACAATGGCCATGAAACGGCATCCTATCTGATGCAGACCGGGCACCTGCCCGGCGAGCAGTTGTCTTATCCATGTATTGGCGCCGTGTTCGCGCTGCTCAAGGGTTACAATGCCGGATACAACGGACTGATCCCGCCCTACGTAGTACTGACCAAGTCGCAGGGACGGTTTTCCGAATCGGGTTTTCTGGGATCGAGGTATAACCCCTTTGCCACGGGCGGAGATCCGAACGCGGCCCGGTTCGAAGTGGAAGGTGTCGTTGCCCGGGGCATCACCGACGAGCGGCAGATGGCCCGGCGCGATTTCCTCCACAAGATGAACACGATGGGCAACGCAATGCCGGGCAACCCACAGCTCGCGGCTGCGGCGGATGCCGAGAAACAGGCCTATGACCTGATCCTTGGTAAAGGCAAAGAGGTGTTCGATCTCTCAAAGGAGAAACCGGAATTGAGGAATCGCTACGGCCGTCACACGTTCGGGCAGGATTGCCTCGTGGCACGGCGGCTGGTCGAAGCCGGCGTCCCTTACATTACCATCAACTACCCCGAAGGCTGGGATACGCACGCCAACCACTTCCAGACCATGCGCCGGTAATGTCCACAGTTGGACCAGGGCCTGGCAATGCTGCTGCAGGATTTGTCAGATCGCGGTTTATTGGAAAGCACCATTGTCTGGTGCTGCGGTGAGTTCGGCAGAACTCCGAAGATTGACTGGCAACCACCTTGGAACGGCGGTCGCGGCCATTACGGTAACGTCTTCTCGGTCCTGGTTGCCGGCGGCGGATTCAAGGGCGGACATGTGGTCGGCTCGTCGGATGAAAAAGGCGAAGAGGTCAAGGAACGGCCTGTGTATCCGATTGATCTCCTCGGCAGCATTTATGAATTGGCCGGCATAGACACTGACACCAAACTGCCCCATCCCCTCGGCTTTGAAGCCCGCGTGCTGGCACCTAACGAGAAGGGCGCGAAGTCGGCCGGACGCCTGAAAGAAATTATGTAATTCCGTGCCTGCGAACAGGTGGTGAGTGTCAATGATGGGCGGCGCTTTTGACGCCGCATAGTGGCGGGATTGAAAAAATGATAGAGCGATTTATGAGTAGATCTCAATTGCATGCGATTGTGGGGCTGGTCACCTTGCTGGCGGTCGTTCCAGCCGTGCGGGCACAGCAGAGACCATATATTGGTTTTGTTTATCCCAGCGGCGGACAGCAGGGCGCTACGTTCCAGATTACGCTTGGCGGGCAGGCTTTGGAAGGCGTCAACAGTGTGTTTGTCTCCGGCACGGGTGTTAAAGCCATGGTGGTGGAGTATAACAAGAAGATGGGAAACCAGCAGATCGGGTTGTTGAACGAACAACGGAGAGAGCTGAAAAACTCGCCGCCGCAAAAGCCGGATGAAGGAAAGACGAACCTTATTGCAAGGATCGAGAAGGTCGTTCGCGAATTCGTTAACCGGCCGGCCAGCGTTTCAATCGCCAACCTTGTTATCGTCGAAGTCACGATAGCTCCCGACGCCATACCTGGTGAAAGGGAAATAAGGCTGGTAACGTCGCGCGGGCTGTCGAACCCGCTCGTATTCAACATTGGCCAATTCCCCGAATTTTCCGCGCCGCCAGCACCAATCAGCCCCCTGCAGGTACTCGGCAAGGAGGAGCAAAGCCTCCGCAGGAAGAAACGCGCCATGGGAGGCGCAGGAGCTCAAGGCGGTTCGGAAATGATGATGACAACGATGATGGGCGACCAAGGACCGCAAAGCGATCGAGACGATGCCGAGGTGCGTATCAAAGTGCCGTGCACCGTGAACGGCCAGATTTTGTCCGGCACCATGGACCGGTTTCGTTTCCAGGCGCGCAAGGGTCAACGCCTGGTCATCATCGTCCAGGCGCGGGAATTGATTCCGTATATGGCCGACGCCGTTCCCGGTTGGTTTCAGGCTGTATTGGTGCTTTGCAACGCGAAGGGCAAGGAAGTGGCGTATAATGACGACTACCGTTTCAAGCCCGATCCGATTATTCTTTACGAAGTCCCCGCGGACGGCGAATATATGTTTGCGATCTACGATGCCATCTACCGCGGTCGCGAGGATTTTGTCTATCGCATTACCATCGGTGAGCTGCCGTTTGTGACGAGCATCTTCCCGCTGGGCGGACAAGTGGACACGCCAACAACGGTAGAAATGAAAGGTTGGAATCTTGAGGAAACCAAGATGACGCCTGATACAGAAGACGCATCGCCGGGAGTGTATCCCATCACCACGCGCGGCAAGGACGGGTTCATTTCCAACCCCATGCCTTTTGCCATAGATACGCTGCCGGAATGTCTGGAAAATGAGCCGAATAACACACCGAGGACCGTGCAGAAGGTGATGCTTCCCATCATCGTTAACGGGCGCATTGATCTGCCGGGCAGCCGGGATGTGTTCCAGTTCGAAGGCCATGCCGGCGACGAGGTCGTCGCAGAAGTCTATGCGCGGCGGCTCAATTCCCCGCTGGACTCCCTGCTCAAACTGACCGATGCCGCCGGCAACTGTCTGGCGTTCAACGACGATCATGAAGACGTTGGCTCGGGACTGAACACGCACCATGCGGATTCCTACATCCGCGCCACTCTGCCCACGAACGGCATCTACTATATTCACCTGAGCGATACCCAGCACAATGGCGGCGAAGAGTATGCCTACCGCCTGCGTATCAGTGCACCGCAACCTGATTTCGCGTTGCGCGTTGTGCCGTCCAGTGTTAACATGCGCCGCAAATCCGCCGCGTCCCTTAGCGTCTATGCCATCCGGCAGGACGGATTTACCGGCAATATCAAGCTTAATTTAAAGAACGCGCCGACGGGGTTCGAGATAAAAGGCGGCAACCTGAAAGGGACCCAGGAAATGACGCGGGTCACGTTGAAAACCAGCCTGACCGAGACGAAGGAACCCGTCAGTTTGATCATCGAGGGGCGCGCGACGCATGGTGGACAAAAGATCGTCCGCGAGGCCGTGCCGGCGGAAGACAGAATGCAGGCTTTCCTTTGGCGGCATCTCGTTCCCGCACAAGAACTGAAGGTCTTCGTCTTTTCTCCCCCGTCAGTTCCGAAACCCAAACCACCAAAACAACCCGTTTCCCCTGCAACCTCCAAACCCTGACT
>JBDRSI010000204.1:0-5560 GCA_043825055.1 Verrucomicrobiota bacterium | reverse complement strand
CCCCGTGGATACGGCTCGAGCGCACGGATGATTTCCGTGGCGCGGATTTTGGGCGCACCCGTTACGGAACCGGAGGGAAACAAGGCTGCCAGGATTGCCGGAACAGATGCCTCGGATTGCGAGACCACCGTGGACGTCATTTGCCAGACGGTCGGATAACGCTCCAGTTCCCACAGGCGCGCAACCTCAACCGAACCGATCCGGCTTACCCGGCCCATATCATTCCGGAGCACATCCACAATCATTACATTTTCGGCCCGCTCTTTTGCGCTCTTTGCGAGCGACCGGGCGGCTTGGCAATCTTCCGCCGGCCAGCGTCCGCGCCGGGCGGTTCCCTTCATGGGGCGCGTGGTCAGCTTGGATGAATCCTTTTTAAAAAACAATTCGGGTGAGGCGGAGAGCAGGTGAAAACGGCCGGTCTGAATAAATGCGCAATGGTCCGCCTGCTGAGAAGCACACAACTGCCGGAACCAGCACAGGGTATCGCCCTGGAAATCCGCCTGCAGGGGAAAGGTGTAATTGATTTGATAAGTGTCGCCGGCCACGATCAAGTCACGAATCCGGCGAACCTGCTGATGATAAGTCGCGGCGCTCACCAGGGCTTTCCATGGACCAACTCGGAAAGAAGCCTTGCCCAAGCCGGCTAAAGCCTCGCCGGAAAGCGACTGCCGGAATTGTGCCGGTGCGCGATACAGGCCGAACCAAACCAACGGCAGATCGCCTGACGGATGGGCGCAGAGCGCCGCGTCAAACGCGGGTGCCGCCTCATAGGTCAGGAACCCGGCCGCATAAAGACCCTGGGACACTCCTGCGGCCACCCGCTGGAGACAGGGATGGACCTCGTTCAGCCGGGTGGCGGTAAGGATGCTTACCGGATTCGAAAAGGCGAATTCACCGGCCCGCGAAATAAATACGATATCGCCCAGCGCGGACATGGGTTAGCCTCCGCCCTTTTAAAGTTGACACCAATATGGGCGTATGATACATGAAGATTCATGCAATGCAAATCCATAGGCTTGTGGCTGGGTTATGTGGCGATTGTGGCGTCGTTAGCCTTCATACTGACCGGTTGTGAAGTGGATTCCGCCAGCCGCAAGATTGAAATCCACCCCGATTCGGCGACCATAAAATATGGCCAAGCCTTGACGCTCAGCGCCCTTAACGGATATGTTTACACTTGGTCGTTGTCGGATAACACCATGGGTACGCTCAATACCCGCAGTGGCATTCAAGTGATTTACACCAGCCTGACAGATCCGGCCACCCCGGTGGTGCAGGTCATCACGGTGAGTTCCACGTTTTCCGATACCGACGAATCTGGCACCGGCTCCAACGCCCCGGTGGTGCATACGGGCGAGGCTTACATTACGCACATCAACTCCTCAAATAGTCCCTAGACCTCGCAATGAGATTGGGGATCAAGCCGCGCGGAAGCCTTGATCAATTTCAGGGATAGCTCCATTCAGATATCACGCCGCCATGTTATTTTCGACTTCCCTATCGGGTTGGTTTCGCTATGCTCGCCCTTTGATTTAGACCCTGAATCCGTCACGGATCCAGGCAGACGCTTTTCCCGTGGAACAAGACCAATGAAAATATATTTTTGTCCGGCGTTGATGGATGCCTTGATCTTTCTGGTCACATTCGCGGTCATGTATCGTGCCGGCGAACAGGGCAAGAGCATCACACAGTGCGCCTGGCTGGCCGGCCTGTTTCAATTGGCCTACATGCTCGCCAGCCTGGCGGTCGGGTTCCTGCTGTCCCGCCGCAATACCCGGGTTATCCTGCTGGCCAGCATCGTGCTTTGCACGCTCTTCGGCGTAACGTGCCTGATGGCCAAAGAATTTCTACTGATCTTGGCGACCTTCGGTTGCATGGGGATTTTTATGGCCTTTTTCTTTAACGCCTTCCAGGCCTTCATGCGCACGGAAGCGGCACCCGGTGATCTGAAACGCGCCATCGGCCTCTATACATTGGCTTGGAGCTTGGGCAGTGCGGCCGGCATTTTTTCATCCGGTTTTTTCTATCAGCTCGGCTTTACCATGTTGTCCGCCCTGATCATGTTGGTCGGCGTCGTGATGCTGGTCGTGTTGCTCAGGCATAAGCCCCGCCCGGCGGATGCGCCCTCCGCCGATGAACACGTGGAACACGGATCGAAAAAAGCTCCGCCGGTGGATCCCGTTTACGTCTGGATCGGCTGGCTGATGATTTTCATGGCCATGTTCGTCCAGCGTCCTGTTCATAGTTTCTTTCCCGCCATCAGCGCCAAGGCCGGGGTCAGCGCCTTCGTGACGGGCCTGCCGCTTTTCCTGCAAATGGCAGTGCAAGCCGTGGTCGGGTTTGCCATGATCCGCTGGCGCCATCTGCTCTATCGCCGAACACCCCTTGGATTGGCTCACGGAGGGGCCGCTGTGTTGCTCCTGGTCATGTGGCAATGGCCGACTTTGCCGGTCTGTTTTCTCGGCATCAGTCTGCTCGGTGCTTACGCGGGGTTCATCTATTTCTGTAGTGTTTATTATTCGTCCAATTCCGGCCGGAGGTCGCTCAATATTGGCGTCAATGAATTCCTGGTTGGCCTGGGGTCTGTCGCGGGCCTGTTTATCAGCGAATGGGTCATGAAGCGGACGGGCAACGACGCGAACATGTATCTGGTGATTGCCGTGGCCCTGTTGATCTCGCTGGCGGCTCAGTTGGCAATCGCCAGCCGGTTTCGGAAGGTGGTGATGTAACCCTGATTCGCGGATCGGGGGCCGATATTTTAATTTTAGGTTGACATGACCATGGGCTTGGCTATGATGCTCGGGTTTTGAGGGTTGAAAGGAAAAGCACACTCAGGCTATTCCGTTAACAGGAGATGCGATGAATGCTTACGCGGTTATTCAAACGGGCGGTAAACAATACCGCGTGGAAGCAGGCGCGATCCTGGCGATCGAACGGCTGGAGGTCAAAGAAGGCGACAAGGTGGATACCTTTCCGGTGCTGGCCGTATCGGATGGCGCCACGCTGACGATAGGCAAACCGCACGTGGTCGGCGCCAAGGTGACCGCCGTTGTGCTTCGGAATAAGCGTGGTGTCAAGGTCGTGTCCTTTAAGAAAAAACGGCGCAAAGGCTACGAACGCAAACAGGGGCATCGGCAGGAGTTGACTGTCCTGAAAATCGAAAGCGTGGCATAGCGGTTACAGGTCCTATCCGCAATCGAAAATCGAAAATCATAAATCGTAAATTCTTTCGAGGTTTCACATGGCAACCAGTAAAAGTTCAGGTAGCGCGAAGAATGGCCGCGACAGCCACGGCAAGCGGCTGGGTATCAAGCGGTTCGATGGCCAGGTGGTGACGGCCGGCAGCATCATTATCCGCCAGCGCGGCACCCGCATGCATCCCGGCATGAATGTGAAACGCGGCCGGGACGACACGCTTTTCGCCCTGAAATCAGGCGTTGTTAAGTTTGAAAAGGAAGGCAAGCGCGTGCGTGTTGACGAACTTGCGCCCGCAATGTGAAAGGCTTCAAATTCGTTGAAACGGCCGCAGCCGATATCCTTGCCGGCTGCGGCGGGAACGGATGCGCCAGCTTCCGGCGCGAGAAATACGTCCCCTTTGGCGGTCCCGACGGTGGCGATGGCGGCCGTGGCGGCCATATTATCCTCCAAGCAGATCCAAACGTGGATTCGCTCATCGCCCTCTATTACCAGCCGCGTCAACACGCTGAAGACGGCGGTAAAGGCATGGGCAAAAAACAGCACGGCCGCAACGGGAAAGACCTTATTTTAAAAGTGCCGTGCGGTACCGTTGTGCGGAATGAAACTACCGGTGAAATCCTGGGCGATCTGATAACGCCCGGAGAACAGCTTATGGTGGCGCGCGGCGGCAAGGGTGGCCTGGGTAACTGCCACTGGAAAACCAGCATCCACCAGGCGCCGCTTGAACATACTAAAGGTGAGGCGGGCGAACAACGACGCCTGCGGCTGGACGTTAAAATCGTGGCGGATATTGGGCTGATCGGGTTCCCGAATGCCGGCAAGTCCACCCTGCTCACCGCCATCAGCCATGCCCATCCGAAAATCGCCGCCTACCCGTTTACTACGCTCCAGCCGGTGATCGGCACGATCCAGTTCGACACGTTTACCCGGCTTAAACTTGTGGACATCCCCGGCCTGATCCAAGGCGCCCATACCGGCGCCGGCCTGGGCCATACCTTTCTCCGGCACGTGGAACGCACGCGCGGTCTGGTTTACGTGATTGACATGGCCGGCTCGGATGGGCGGCATCCGGCGGACGATTACGCCACCTTGCGCGACGAACTGAACCATTATAACCCGGCGCTCCTCCAGCGGCCGGTGCTGATCGTGGCCAATAAAATGGATTTGGATCCGGCACTGGAAAATCTGCCTGAATTTATGGCGCAGACAGGGCAGAAGCCCCTGCTCGTTTCCGGCTTGACCCGCCGGGGCACGGATGAACTGAAGAGTGCGCTCCACAAACTGGTCGTGTAGCCCGGATATTTCACGCCGAGCGTGAAATATCCGCTTTGGCCGCAATATGATGCGGCCAAAGTTTCGGCTCGGCGCAAGAGCGCCTTGCTCAAGACAAATCCTTTGCCGCGCCGGAAGGCAAACCCTGAGCAAGTCCCGTCCTTCGGGACGCGTCGAAGCCCGGGGTAGCCGCGGCTTACGTTGCAAAATCCTTGCCGAACAGGTCTTCCTCCACGAGGGCACAGAAGATATGGGCGATCAGGATATGCGCTTCCTGGATGCGGGGCGTCTCGCGTGACGGCACGGCCAGGCAATAATCACAATACGGCGCCATTGCCCCGCCCCCTTGGCCGGTAAAGCCGACCCGGATAATCCTTTTCTTTTCGCAGGCCTGGAGTGCGTGAATGATATTCGGCGATTTGCCGGAGGTCGAAATGCCGATAAACATATCGCCTGCCACGCCCAGCGCCTCGACCTGGCGCGCAAACACCTGTTCAAAACTGATGTCATTACCAATGGCCGTCAGCACGGAAGTGTCGGTGGCCAGTGAAATGGCTGGGAGGGCCGGCCGGTCAAACCGGAAGTGGTTGATCATCTCGCCGGCGATATGCTGGGCATCGCCGGCACTGCCGCCGTTACCGGCCAGCAAAAGCTTATGCCCGTTACGATAGGCCTTGATGGCCGCCGCCGCCACCTGCTGAATGGTCCCGATCATGGCCGTATCGTCCATGATCGCCTGTTTGACCTCGATGGAGGCTTTGATTTGATGGGTAATGAATGGGTTCATGGTTTGCCCCCGGTTCAGTTGCTTTCGTGCCGATAGCCTCCGGCGCTTGGATACTCTGTGACCTTTAACCGGTTTTCATTTGCCCCGTTAAATATTTGTGAATTATACTTGAAACTAACGTTTGATAAGGCAGGCCTTCTTGAACCGCCCGTAGCTTTATATTGTTATAGTCCCAATCGGACATGCGGATGTTGATTTTTTTGATCTTATTCAAGGCATTGCGGGCATGGATTTGATATTTTTTAATTTCTTCCGCCATATCGGGAACGGCAACCCATTCGCCATTTTCAATTTCCTTTTCCA
>JBDRSI010000203.1:0-7960 GCA_043825055.1 Verrucomicrobiota bacterium | reverse complement strand
TCGACCTTTCGCCCCAGGTCGAACTCACTCTCTACCGCGCCGCGCAGGAGGCGCTGAACAACGTTCGTAAGCATGCGCACGCCTCGCGCGCCGACGTAGTCCTGACTGCAATGCCCGACCGCCTGCAGATCGTTGTAACCGACAACGGCATCGGCGGCAAACGGACGGACGGCGGTTTCGGCCTTCTGGGCGTGCGTGAGCGCGTGAAGTTGTTGGGAGGCACCCTCGTGGCACAGCCCGTCAGCAACGGAGGGTTTGAGTTTGTGGTGGAGGTTCCGGCGTGATCCGGGTTCTTCTGGTAGATGACCAAGCCCTCTTCTGCGAAGGGCTGCGCACCCTGCTTGACCTGCAGCCTGATATCGAGGTGGTTGGCGAAGCGAGGGATGGCCGGGGGGCGATTGAGTGCGTGGCCCGCGCTGCGCCGGACGTGGTGCTGATGGATTTGCAAATGCCGGTGTTGGATGGCGTTGCCGCGACACGCGATATTCGCGCGCATCACCCGAATACACAGGTGATTGTGCTAACCACGTTCGATGACGATGAATATGTCTTCGAGGCGCTGCGCGCCGGAGCGGTCGGCTACCTGTTGAAGGACGCGGCTTCCGACCAGCTTGCGGAGGCCATCCGCTGCGCCGCCCGCGGCGAATCGCTCTTGCAACCGTCGGTGGCCGCCAAAGTCGTCGCCGAATTTACCCGCCTGGCCGATGCGCCCCAGGCGCGTGCGCGCGCCAACCAGGCGCTTATCGAACCCCTCTCCGACCGCGAACTAGAAATCCTGCGCCTGGTCGCGGCCGGCGCGAGCAACAAAGAGATCGCCGCCACGCTCGTCATCGCCGAGGGCACGGTCAAGAATCACGTCACCAATATCCTTGGCAAACTGGGCGTGCGCGATCGGACACAAGCCGCCCTCAACGCCAAAGAACTCGGTCTCGTCTGAACAAATGTACCCGCCTCCGCAGACGAGCCTTCTCTAATCTCCCCCTTTTGAGTCTCCACAGGTCATACTGCAAACATGACCGAATAACGTGACCTCTGGCACATTACTTTCCCCTCCGGTTGTAGTATGTTAGGAGTTGTCCGTTATTAACTTCGCGCTTTTCAAAGAACGGATATGTCATTCCGCCCTATCGGTAACAGCATTGTTGGTGCTCATCCCATTTTCTGTACTGGGCGCAATTCTACCTTGGCATCCATTTGATGCTATTTACAACCATAATTCCGGCTGACACTTGCTATTGGGCCGCTTCACAGCCGCCGCTACCATGTTGTTAGTGAAAGGAGGCATGCCTATCAACCAGGATTCTAATTTCCTTCAAAATCGTATGCACGATAATTGAGCGCGGCTTGTTGGAAGTCGCATCTTGTTCAACAAAAAAGGAGAAAATATCATGAAACTCTGTAACCTGATGGCCATCAAGGCGGTCATCGTTGTTGTCTTCGGGATCGGCTTCGTACTGATACCGACGACCATTTTGTCATTCTACGGCCTGACGCTAAACCCAGGCGGGGCTGTCGTGACACAGCTTTTGGGAGCATCGTTCATCCTCCTTGGTATCCTGCTGTGGTTCGCCAAAAACGCGCCCCGTTCCGAAGTGGCGCTGCGAGCTATTGTCCTCGCCGTCACCATCGGCGACGCGATTGGCTTCATCGTCGCCCTTCTGGCACAGCTTTCTGGCATGATGAATACGGTCGGCTGGGTGATAGTCGCGCTTTATCTGCTATTGGCGTTGGGTTTCGGATACTTTCAGTTTTTCAAGCCGGCCACTTCCTGAGTCGAACCCCTGACTCCAAACCCAATGTTCAGCTAAAGCCGTAGTCCTGACGAACGTCTGTCACATCACGGTGGTAGTAGGTTGTTCGCCAACATCTGCCCCTCGACAACGGCACACGCATGGCTTATCAGTCAGCATCGCGCAGATAAAAATATCGTTGTCTTTTTACCAAGCGTGCCGTTGCGGCGGGCTACAGCGTTTCGAGATGTACGTGGGCAAGCATCGCTTTCATGGCGAAGGCAGCAGAAGCGGTGAAGAACCTGAAGTGCAGCCGTGAAGAACTCTCCGGCGTAGGTAGTATGGGATGTTGGAGCAGTCTGGAGAAAGGAGATGAAAGGAGATGCCTGTTATGAAAGATAAAGACCCATTGATGCGTTGGGGATCTGTCTGCGCAATCGTATCTGGTGTTGTCTTCCTGGTACCATTGGTGTTCTATTTCTACCTTCTTCCCATGGCAGGATCAAGCGCCACACACGCACAGGACCCTTTTAGCTTTCTCCCCTGGATGGCTGTTCATGGAGGCGGACGCGTCCGTATAAACTGCTATTCTATCATATTAGGCGGACAAGTCCGTACATGCAGCGTTAGGCCCTAACAAATAAGGAGGACTTGAAATGACAAACCAAATAGCAAAACCTGACAAATCAGGAGGAATTGGAACCATGCTCGTAAGACGATTGCTCCGTGTCTTTACGATAATCATCCTCGTGATACTCGTCATCATTCTGGTTGCGGTCGTCGGTTTGTACGTCTACGAACCTTCACCGGCGGAGGGCTTCGCCTTCAGTTCGGCAGGGAAGACGATACAGCTTTCAGATGGCCGCACCTTGGCTTACTTGGACAGTGGGGACCCTGAAGGCCGTCCTGTGTTTTTCTTCCACGGGGGTCCGGGCTCGCGTCTCGACGGGCTTATCTTTGACGAACTCAACCAGCAATTGGGGATCCGTATGATAGCCCTTGATCGCCCTGGCTACGGGTTGTCCGACTTCCAAGAGGATCGTACGTATCTCGATTGGCCGGACGACGTTAGCGAGCTGGCAGATCAACTAGGCATTGACCGCTTTGCGGTGCTGGGCTGGAGCTCCGGCGGCCCATACGCAGCCGTGGTTGCACACGAAACCCCTCAGCGCGTCACCGTGGCCGTCATCGTGGCTGGAGAGGGCCCCTATGCAAGCGACGATTATCCCCAAAGCGTGCTGACTGGCGACACCTTCCAGGGTTCCGGGGCCAATAAGCTGTTCATCTGGAGTGCAAATAATGGCCCGTGGGCAATGCGAACTCTCTTCAGATCGATGCGTATCATGCTCTTCAGCGACCCTGCTAGTTTCATTGAGAATTCCGGCGGCGCTGATATGCCGGCGAAGGATAAACAGTTTTTCACACGCGATTTTCGCCGCGAATACAGTGCCGGACTGGTCGAGGCGTTTCGCCAGGGTGCCAAAGGGGTGACACACGAGTTCACTATCGAGCGCCTGGACTGGCCCTTTGAGCTCGAGGAAATCCACGCCCCAACAGTGTTGATGTTCCTTGGCGAGGAGGACACGGCGGTAGACCCAAGAGTCGGTGAATACGTATGCATGCGTATCCCGTCCTGCGATGAGCCGACGATCTACCCAGGTGAGGGCCACACAGTCGTGTATTATCGCTACGAAGAGATTATCCAGGCTATGCTCAAGGCCTGGGAATGATGCGGCCTAACATGGCGTGCAGCCGACCGGACTAATCGGCGCGGTTTTTAAAGTTTCGTGCAGGGCACGGCGGTTCTGGCAAATGAGCCGTTCTGAGATCACCCGTCCGGCGGCTGACGCCAGCGTTGGGCGGCCAATCGCCACTGAACAGCAAGTTCGCAATTTGCGGGCTGTCAGAATAAAAATGCAGCAGCCGTTCAAATGCGAATGAGGCGAAATCGAACCACGGTTCAGCCAATAAAGACATGGAATGGAGGATAAAAATGCCGAATATTGTCGAGGCGAACGAGCTGGTCAAGCAATATCGGGGCAGCCCGGAGCCAGCGGTGCGCGGGGTGAGTTTCGCCATCCAGCAGGGTGAGATCTTCGGATTCCTCGGCCCGAATGGTGCCGGCAAGACCACCACGATTTCGATGCTGTCATGCCTGCTAAAACCGACCGGCGGCAGCGCGACGGTGGCCGGATTCGACATAATCCGTCAGTCGGCCGAGGTGAAGCGGCGCATCGGGTTGGTACCTCAGGACCTGGCCCTGTACCCGACGTTATCGGCCCGCGACAACTTGTCCTTCTTTGGCCGCATCTACAGACTCAAGGGCTCCGACCTGCGCCAGCGCGTTGACGATGCTTTGAAGATGGTCGGCCTGTCTGATCGGGCTGGCGACGCCATTGAGACGTTCTCAGGCGGGATGAAACGGCGGGTCAACATCGCGGCTGGACTGCTGCATAGGCCCGAGGTGCTGTTTCTCGACGAACCAACAGTCGGCGTTGACCCGCAGTCGCGCAATTTCATCTTCGACAATGTCGAGTCGCTCAACCAGGATGGGCTGACGGTGCTGTACACCACGCACTACATGGAAGAAGCCCAGCGGTTATGCGACCGCGTGGCGATCATCGATCAGGGCCGGATCATCGCGCTGGATACGCCGAAGGCGCTGATCAATTCGCTGGGGGGCGGTATCATCCACCTGGGAGTGCCGCCTGAGACCCCCGACTCCCTCATCGCACAGGTCGAGCGTATGCCCGATGTGCAAAGTGCAACGCACAAGGACGGCAAACTCGAAATCACCGCACAGCACGCGCAGGGCGCGCTCATCGGCGTGATCGAAGTTTTCAATGAGGCCGACGTATCCATCACCTCGCTCGAGATCCTGGAACCGAATCTCGAAACGGTGTTCCTGCGCCTGACCGGCAAGCGGCTACGAAATTAGTTGTAACAAGCCATCTCGCCAACTTCCCGGAGGACTGACATGATTCGACAAATTCTCGCTACCACCTGGAAAGACCTCAAAATTCTGCTGAAAGACTCTGGCGGTCTGGCTACGCTGTTCCTGATGCCGACGATGTTCATCTTCGTCATGACGCTGGCGCTGGGCGGCTTGTTCAGCGACGGCGGCGACAACCCCATCGAAATCCTGGTCGTCAACGACGACACGGGCACGATTGGGGCTCAGATCGTCGAAGGGCTCCGGACAACCGAGGGCTTTGCCGTCGAAACCGAATGGGACGGCGCAGCGCTGACGCGGGCCAGGGCCGAGGCGTTGATCGCCGACCAGAAGCGCAGCATCGCCGTGATCATCCCGGCCGATTTCAGCGACACGATCCAGCAGAGCGTGTTTGACACCCCGGTTGACGAAACGCCGCAGAAGGCGCAGATCGACCTGGTCGTTGATCCGGCTTTATCGTCCCAGTTCGTCGGCCCGGTCAAAGGCACCCTGACCGGGTTGAGTCAGCAGGCATTAATGACAGGTGTCGCGCCGCAGGGCATTGACTTGTTCCTCGATCAAATCGGCCAGACCGCTGGCGCGTCATTGCCAACCGAGTTTCGAGAGTCGCTGCGCGAACAGGCGCTGCGGAGTACCGCCGGAGGCGGGGATACCGGATCGGTGGTCGAGATCGTCCAGATGCAACCGGCCGGCATGGAGATCGAGCAGTTCCCCAACTCCGTCCAGCAGAACGTTCCCGGTTGGACGTTGTTCGGTGTGTTCTTCATCTCTCAGACGCTGGCCACCAGCTTGTTGGAAGAGAAGAAGGTCGGCACTTTTCGCCGGTTGCTCGTGGCGCCCATGTCGCGCGCGGCGCTCTTATTGGGCAAACTGACGCCATTCTTGATCGTCAACCTGGTACAGATCATACTCATGTTCGCGGTCGGCGTTTTCATTATGCCGCTCGTTGGCGCGCCCAAGCTCGAATTGGGCTCACATCCCGAAGCGCTGATCCTGATCTCGTTAGCCGTCTCACTGGCCGCCACCGGGTTGGGACTGTTGATCGCGGCGCTGGCCAGGACCGCGGAACAGATCGGCGGCCTCGGCTCGCTGCTGGTGGTCACGATGGCGGCCCTGGGCGGCGTGATGGTGCCGCGCTTCGTCATGCCCGATTTCATGCAAACGGCCGGCCTGATCACGCCGCACGCCTGGGCCTTGACCGCCTATCAAGACGTGCTGGTGCGTGGCTATGACGTGGCCCGCATCCTGCCCGAGGTTGCCGCGCTAATGGGCTTTGCCGTGGTGTTCTTCGGGGTGGCCTTGTGGCGCTTTAAGTGGGATTAGATTTGACGCAGAGGCCCAACTATACATTCTCAAATACGAATCCGGGGTAACAGGCCACCTAACCTTCGCGTCAGCCGACCCGGCTTAGTTCAACTCTGGATTATGCGGCGGCGGCGTCCGGCTTGAGCCTGAGCCGATCGGGTACACGCCGTGCCGCATCAATCCTTAATCGTTGGGCCGTAGAAGTAGTAGGTTGGACGTAAGGCAAGTTGTTAGAGCAACCATCGCGATTGGAGGCAAGGAAATGGCTACGAGATATGATGTTCTTATCATTGGCGCCGGCATGGGGGGCTTGAGCAGCGGAGCGTTCCTGGCGAAAGAAGGAAAATCCGTCCTGATCTTGGAAAAGCACGATAGGCCTGGCGGGTATGTGACCTCATTCACCAGAGCTAGAGGTGGGTATACCTTCGATTGCGCCATTTTCCATTTGACGGATATGGGCGAAGGGCAGACTATCCCGCAGTTCATTCGCTACTGGGGCGAGGAGGTCCAAGCCATGCCGGTTCACTATCGGTTTCGCAACTTCATTGGTAGCCAGGAGTATGTTCTCAATAGCCAAAGCGCCCAACAAGACCTGATCCGGTATTTCCCCGAGGAAGCAGCCGCCATCCGAAAGTTTTTCTCCCTCTCAGCCCGGATAATGGATGAAACGTACTCCCAGGGGGCGCCAAAACCGCCCTATGAGATGAACTGGTTGGAGAAGATCAGGTTTGGCATTACTGCGGTTTTTAAACGACCGCTATTCCTCCGATACGCTACTCGGGGCGGGGTGGAATTCCTGGAGCATTTATTCAAAAGCAAGAGGTTAGCCAGCCTCTTGTGGAGCTACTATCCGTTGCACAGTCTGATCTTCTTCGCGTACGTTTTCGGCTGGGAAACGGCGGTCAGGGGGCAGACTTACTATCCCCAAGGAGGGATGCAGGCGATTCCCAATGCTGCCGTCGCGGCAATCGGGCGACACGGAGGAGAGGTATTACTGAACTGCGAAGTAGAGCACATTGTGGTCAAGGATGGACGAGCGGTTGGCGTCCGTTGCATGGACGGGCGGGAATTCTATGCGGATGTCGTTATCTCGAACGCTCCGATCCACCATACGGTGTCCAAATTGCTCGCAGGCGTGCCGGGTCTGGACGGTCTAAGAAGCGAGACCGAGAAACGCCAGGTATGCCCTTCGGGGGTGTTTGTGTTTCTGGGAGTGGATCAAAGGTATGATTTCGGCGAGGCCAATTTTTTCACCTTTCTTGAAGAGGATACGATTGATATTCCAGAAGAACGACTGACTCCGCAGACGTGTCCCATTCTTCTGATTGTGCCTCCCAAACCCGAGGGCCAGGTTAACTACTCAGTCATTCTGGCTGCGATACTGCCGTACGAATATGAGAACTGTTGGCAGACTGGAGCCAGCCGAAAACGAGAAAAGCCATATTACCAACTGAAGAGACAGGTCAAGGACATCCTTCTCAATCGGGTTTGTGACAGATTGGGAAAAGAGTTTCAAGAGGCAATCCGGTACTCACTGGCTTCGACACCCCTAACCTTTGAACGTTACACCTACAACGAGAAAGGGTCCTTTATGGGATGGAGGATAGATCGTGCCCATTATGGGAGGTTCATTCCCCAGACGACACCGATTGAGAAGCTTTACCTGGTGGGGCATTGGACCTTTCCGGGTTTCGGTGTGCCAGGGGTGATGGCTAGTGGTTACTATGTAGCCAAAACCATCCTGGCAAAAGAGGGAATTGACTTGGAAGAGCGATTGAGAGGGTTTTCGAGTTCTACAGGAAAAGGTTGACAAAGCGGCCCAACAAGCGGTTGCAGCCAGCCGCCTTCGGCGTGGGTAGGCTGGCGCGTTTTGCAAAGTTTCGTACTAGCATGATTTTGTGGCCTGGCAATCACGGCAGCAGGTGAGCCCAACCGTTGGGCGGCCAAGACGGGAGGAGGCGTGTATGAAAGT
>JBDRSI010000202.1:0-2475 GCA_043825055.1 Verrucomicrobiota bacterium | reverse complement strand
CTGCTGGCGTTCCTGGCGGACGGCGGACAACGCCTCCTGCATGCCCACCAGCTCTTTCAGTGCCTGGCGCAGTTTGTCGGAAATATTTTTCTGGCTGATGAAAAAACGAACCTGGTCGCTCTGAATATTGGCTAACATCAGGATTTCCGGTTCCAGGTGCTGTTCGCGGAAGGGGATGTCCCGGCTTTTGCCGCCGTCGAGCGCCAGGCGGAAGCGGTAGGCGTCACGGGTCTTTTCAATGCCCTTGGCCGGTTCCACCAGCTCCCAATCGGGCCGCAGGGGATGCTCGATCAGATACCGGCGCGTTTTGTCGCGCTTGTTCTTGAGCGTGTAGACGGCTGTATCCACGAACTTGCGCTGGAGCGTCAGCGTGCCGCGCGCGATTTTCATGGACACGATTTCCTCCGGTTCGCTTTTGCGGTCCAGTTTGGCTTCCCCGGCCAGGTCGAGCGCATATGCGAGCAGGCGTTTCTCGCCGCGCTGGGTATCGGTCAAGCGCGCATCGCCGGCGTACATGCCGTCTTCGAAAACGGTGACCGGTCCCTGCATCAGGAAAAGACCGGATGTATTCTCCAGTTCCACGCCGTTCAGCGGGTTTTTCGGGTTAACCTGGGCATTGAAAATGGAAAGCTTCTCGCCTTTGATCGTCTGGTTGACAATGGGAATCATGGCCGATTGCCGCCGGGGCAGGGTAATCGGTTCTTTCACCGCGTACTCGAACAATTCTCCCGCCTCGCGCGCGGCGGCCATGGCTTCAACGCCGCCGCCGCCCATGGCGCCCATGTTGATCTGCGGCCGTGGGGGTGGGGCCATTGCCATGGCCGGCGCCGCCATCATGCGCATGGACTTCCTGCCTTTTGAGGCCGCTTCTTTTTGCATTTCGGCGCCGCCGACCACGTCAGCCGCCATCTCGCCGGTAATTGTGCCTTCATATTCCGGCGGCGCTTTGGTTTCGTCCAGGGCCGGATGGACCACCGGACGACGCAGGTAGATGGGATCGTATAGGTTTTGGATGAACGAAAGCGGCCGTCCGGACACCAGCGTAAGCGTGATGCCGGTCCAGTCGTCGTCGGTCATGTTCTCGATGTGCGCCCAGCCCTGGAGGAGCGGGGCACCCTTATCGTCGAGCACCAGGCGATAGCTGGTCTTCCAGACCGGCGACTCCAGCATGTAGCCTGCGCGCACCTGCCGTCGTTTCTTGCCGGTGAAGGTCAGGCGCACCGTTTTCTTGCCCTGGTCGTGACTAATTGCCAGCACCTTGAGCGCGGCATCCAGATCGGCCTGGATGACGGGATCAAGCACTTCGATTTCCTGGATCGCATCGAGCGAAAGGGCGCGGACGTTCTTATCGCTCATCAGGTTGAGGAATTTTTCCTCAAAGATTTCCTTGTCAACGTGCCGTTTGCGGACTTCCACGCCGATGATCATGCCGGTCCAATCGCGGGAGGTTGCCTTGACGCGCACGTTCACCCCGCGCAGGCGGTTGAGCAGGTTGCCCAGGTTGGGATTATCGGTCAGATCCACACTGAACGACTTGAGCGTGCGGTCCACCGGGTCGCGCGATTCATAGGTCACGGCCGCGATATGTCCGCCGCCTTCGTCAATCAGGACCAGGGACTTGATCAGGTCGTTGATCTGGTCGGTCTTGAACGCCAACTCGGTTGTGACCGTCCCGGATATTTCGGCCGCGCGCTCGAAATAAGCGACGCCGCTGGTGAACAGGACCACCTGTTTCAAGGGCAGTTCCGTTTTGGTTGTGCCTGCGCTGGTTAGCGCCACCGCGCTGGTCAGCGCCGCGCCGGTCACACCCGCGGTTACCATAATTACGATGCGATGCAGGAATCGTTTCATAATGCCTCCAGATGCCATGGGGTTTTGAAAGCGATGCTCCATAGGCACATGCTTATCCTTTCTGGTTGTTTCGTCAATATGTTTTTACTGGTTGGTTTGGCAGGCCTTTTTGAGCGTTATTGAGCACTCTTTGCCAACCTGCCCAAATCAAAAATGGGCAGAAAAATGGCGAAGGCGAGTAGGGGCATGGGCTGATTAATTGCTGAAAAACATTGGAATTTGCCAGCAAAACGAAATAAATTGACCAGTGCCGAGAAAAATTGTAGGATGCATTTATTTCCGTTCGGGCGATTAGCTCAGCCCGCCCAAAGCAGGGCATTGTGGCGGGCGGGTTGGCTAGAGCAATAATGCCTGAATGTTTTTATCTTGGGCGATTAGCTCAGTTGGTTAGAGCACTACCTTGACATGGTAGGGGTCGGAGGTTCGAGCCCTCTATCGCCCACCACACAAACGTTGTGTGGCGCGCCGAATCCAAGCTGTAGGTTTGTCATGCAAGAATTTGCTTTCACCTATGTTATAAAGTTTGACGACGGAACACTGTACGTGGGTTCGACACCTGATCTGACGCGTAGACTCGAACAGCATCAGCAGGGGCGGGGAGGAAGAACCACAGGGCTTCAGTCC
>JBDRSI010000201.1:0-7907 GCA_043825055.1 Verrucomicrobiota bacterium | reverse complement strand
CTCCGCCGCATCGCCTCGACAACGGGCGGTCAATATTTCAACGTAAAGGATCCCAAGGGACTTTCCCGGGCTTTAGCCGACATCGATAAACTGGAAAAAACAAATATTAGCAAAGAAATTTACAACCAGTACACGGAATTGTTCCCCCGGCACCTCTGGCCGGGAGTTCTTTTGCTGACGCTGTCAATCTCGTTGAACATGATGGTAAGGAAGGAAATTATTTAACGCCATGCACGTTCAGTTCGTCAATCCCTGGGCTTTGATCTTGCTCTGGCTGGTGCCGATAATCGGCATCATCTGGCTGGCGGCCTGGCATCTGAAAGCCCGCGACCTGGACCGATTCCTGTCGCCGGTCATGCGCCAGAAACTGTGCCCCCCGCCCCAGGCTTATCGCTTCTACTGGCAATGGGCGCTGGTATTGCTCGGGCTCCTGTTGGCGTTTATCGCCGCGGCCCGCCCACAATGGGGCTTGCGCGAGGAGACAGTCATGCAACGCGGACGCGACCTGATCATTGCGCTCGATGTCTCGCGCTCCATGCTGGCGCAGGATGTCCACCCCAATCGTCTCCAGCGCGCCAAGGCGGATATCCAGGATCTGCTGCGCGAACTGCGGGGCGACCGGGCCGCGCTAATCGCTTTCCGCGGCAAGGCGCTCCAGTTGTGCCCGCTGACCACCGACTATGCTTATCTCGAACAAGCGTTAGCTGACGTTTCCCCTGAATCGGCACCGCGGGGTGAAACTGATATAGACGACGCCATTACCAAAGCCTTGGACGCTTTTGAAAGCGATGCCGGCGCTTACCAGGCCATCATTCTCATCTCCGATGGCGAAGACCTGGCCGGCAAAGCCGCATCCGCGGCCGAAAGCGCCAGAAAAAAAGGCGTCGTGATTTTTACGGTCGGCCTGGGCGACCCGCAGGGCGCTAAAATACCCAGTTCGGCCCGACCCAATGAATTCATGACCTACCAGGGCCAGGACGTGGTCAGCAAGCTTCAGCACGAGACGCTGAAATCCATCGCCGAAATCACGGGCGGCGCCTATGTGCCCGTCGGCACGGCCAATGTCAAGTTGGACAAGCTGTACCGCGATCATTTGAGCAAGCTGACGGCTCGCGACATCGAGGAATCCATCCGGCGCCGGTATATCGAACGTTACCAGTGGTTTCTCTTGCCAGCCGTGCTGGCCTTACTGGCAGGCGCACTGCTGAGCCGCGGCCGATTGGGTAAAAAAGTCAAGGCGCCGCAATCCGTCCCAGCTACTGTTGTGCGCGTTTGGCCATTGCTATTCCCGCTCGCACTCGTTGCCGGACTGGTTCAGGCCCAGGCTCCTCAGCCGGCCGGGTTAGGCACCACCGGCATCATCCAGCAATTAACCGCCAATGGCACCAACCAGACGCCAACGGTCGTCCCGACTCTCCGAGAGGTCGGGAT
This sequence comes from Verrucomicrobiota bacterium, assembly GCA_043825055.1. Lineage (GTDB taxonomy): Bacteria > Verrucomicrobiota > Kiritimatiellia > JAAZAB01 > JAAZAB01 > VSJD01. Next base: position 6,476 of record JBDRSI010000201.1, on the reverse strand, counting down.
CGGCCGCGACGGCGGCAACGGCCGCAACGGGGCACGGCGCGCTCAGCGCCTGTACCGGATGGGCTCCTACCACGAAGCCGCCAAAGCGTACCTGGCGGCCATGCAAGGCCAAACGGCGGCACTTCAGAATGATTGTCTTTACAATGCGGGGGATGCGCTGTACCGCTCCGGACAGTACCAGGCTGCCGCTGAAAAATATGCCGAACTAACGACTCGCCAGCCGACTGATCCTGCGGCCGCGTTTTACAATTTGGGTTGTGCCACCTTCCAACTGGGCGAACAGGCCAAATCCGCCGGTACTAACGTGCCGCCCGATGCAAGACCGGACTTGTTGGAGCGTTCCGGACTGGCCTTCCAGCGCGCATTGCGCTATCGGAGCGATGATGAGGCGGCGAGGGCGAACCTGGGGGTTGTTACCAATCTCCTGCCGGAAGCCCGTGAACAAGCCAAGCTCAAGGCCCTGCTGGCCCGCTACCAGGGCATTCCGCCGCCGCAATTGGCCGATACGTTGCTCGAAAACCAACGCAAGATCATCATGGATCTACCCGCCGCTCTGACCAATGCCACACCATCCCGGATCGACCAGATGGAATCCCTAAGTGTGCAGCAGCGCGATAATGCGGATGTGTTGATTCCGCTGAAAATATCCATGGCTTCGGCACTGGCCCAGATGGCCGCTTCTTCCACTTCCGGAGCACCCCAGGTGGCCCAGGTGGAACAGCATATCGAGGCCGTGCGCAACACCATGCAACAGGCGACGGAGTCCCTACGCAACCTGGAAAATGAAGCCTATCGCTCGGTCATGAAAGCCGAATCCGGCATTTATAACCTGTGGAAAGGCATGGCTCAATTCCCCCAGCTTCTCCGCGAGGATATGTTTCGCCAGACCAACACGATCAATCTGACGACCTCCGTCCTGACCCGTACCGCCGAGGTGGAGGCGGCATCCCGCCTGGAACTGCCGGCCATCCGCTACCAGCAGAACGAAGCCCAGGAGTTGACCCGCCTGTTCGTGGAGCGTTTTTCGCAGGCTGTGCCTCCGGGCGGGACGCCGCCTCCGGGCGGGATGCCGATCTCACCATCGGGTACAGCCACCGCCACTGGTATGGCGACCAACGCACCGGAAGAGAAGCAGGAGATTACCGCAGAAACGCGCACGAATATTCTCGCCCTGGCGCAGCAGGCGCTGACCCTGCAAGACCTGGCACTCGGCAAGATCGAATCTACCAATCTCACCGCTGCCCTGCCCAACCAGCGTCAAGCCTACGATCTCCTGAAAGAAATCGAAAAACTCCTGCCTAAAAACAAGGATCAGAACCAGCAACAACAGCAACAGGATCAGCAAAAACAGGATCAGCAGAAGCAGGATCAGCAGAAACAAGAGCAACAAAAACAGGAACAATCGCCGCAAAACAAACAACAAGAGCAACAACCGCAACCAGAGGCAGACCAGAAACCGGAACAACAGGATAAAGATAAGGAAATGACTCCCGCACAGGCCAAAGCACTATTAGAAAAAGCCCTGCAGCGGGAAAAGGACCACCGCGAGGAACGTGAACGGGACACCTATATTCCACCCTCCCCGGTGGAAAGGGACTGGTAATTCTCCAATGAGCGACTGTGGACCGCAGGCTGTGGACAGACGACAGACCGCGCCGCGCGGAATGCCAGCCTGCCCGCCATAGTGCTTGGACGACGGCGGGACGCCAGAAGACGGATGCCAAATGCTCACGATTGGAAAATTAGGCATGGTTCAAAACCGGGCAACAGCCTAATATGTCATTCCGAGGAGCGCAGCGACGATGAATCTCAGGCATCCGGTAACCACCGTATTGAGATTCCTCACTTCGTTCGGAATGACATGGCTCACGTGCTACCCTATACTGGCATGTTTTGAACCATGTCGAAAATCAGCAAACAAAACATACATTTTTTGAAAGTTCAGATTTCCCGAAATGTTTTCCGCCGAAATCAGGAAATCTGAAACTATACGGCACGTGAAACAATTTGCTTCCATTATCGTATTCACGCTCATAGGCTTGGCGGCAACTCCCGGTCTGTTCGCCGAAGACATTTCCGTCAACGTCGAGGCCAACCGCAACCAGCTTTACCTGGGCGAGTCGTTTATTCTGCAAGTCAACGTCTCCGGGGCCGGCGAAGCCGAGCCCGATCTCTCCCAGATCAAGAACAGCAAGTTCCGCAGTCTGGGCAAACAAAACATCAGCAACGTCAGCATCAGTTTTGTGAACGGACAGGTGACCCGGCAGGGTTTTTCGGGCCTGATCATCAGTTATGAAATTACCCCCCTGACCGCCGGCCCCTTCCGGGCCGGGCCGGTTGTCGTAACCGTCAACGGCCGGCGCTTGACGGCCGAAGGTCCTTCCCTTACCGTCACCGATATTGAAAAGCAGGACCTGGTCAAACTGGCCATAACATCCTCCAGCGAAACGGTGCTGATTGATGAGCCGTTTGACATTACGCTTACGGTACTGATCAAACGTCTTACGGGCAGGCTTGCTAATGCCGAGCCGCTTTTCCCCGATACCCCACCCATTTTGACCATTCCGTGGCTGGCCGCGGAAGGCATGCCCGGCTTAAATGGGCCCGATATCAACCAACTCCTGAATAAGTTGCTGATCCAGAACAACCGCCCCGGGTTTGCCATCAACGATTATACGCGCCAGCCGGATCCGTTCGATTTTAGTAGTTTCATGTCCGGCGGCAAACGGCGGGCGCTGTTTGCGCTCTCCCGCCGGCTGACCCGTCAGAACGGCACGGATTACGTGGAATATTATCTTACGCTCCCCTACTCACCCATAGATGAGGGCAACTATGTGTTCGGACCAGTGGTATTCAAAGGATCCGTACCGGTCGAGACGGACGACATGGGCAAGGCCCATGGTATGGCCATCTTTGCGGTTGGTCCCGCCTGCACGGTCCGGGTCATCCCGCCGCCCGAGCTGGATCGGCCCGCGTGCTTTTCCGGAGCCATTGGGAGTAATCTGACAGCCAAGGCCAGTCTGGATGCGACGATTTGCTCCGTGGGCGATCCGCTGAAACTGACCTTGGAATTGACTGGCCACGTGCGCTTCGACAAAATGTTGCCGCCGAAGTTAGCTCTGCAAACCAACCTGCTGGAGCATTTTACCGTCTATGACAACACCGTGCAGACGGTCAAACAGGACGCCACCTGCCGGTATATCTACACCCTGCGGCCAAAACATGCCGGTGCATTCCAGGTGCCACCGATTGAAGTGGCCTATTATGATGTCAAAAGCCGCGGGTATAAAACCATCGCGACGCCGATGATCCCGCTGGCTGTCAAACGGGGATCCGAAGTCACGGCTTCCCAGATTTTGGGTAATACCAACCGCATGCAGGCCGCGGCCAGGATGGACGATGACCGGACCTTGCCCGTAGCGGCCGCCCGCGCAGATGCGGCGGGGGCTTGCTCCGCGTCCCTGCTGGGGCACCCAGCCTGGCTGGCTGTGGCCGGCGCCGGTCCCGGTCTATTTCTCATCGGCCTGATGATCCGTTTCTACCGGGAGCATAACGAACAGCACAGGGACGCCCTGCGGCGGCAACAGGCCATGCCACACGCGTTACGGCGCCTGAGCAAGGCAATTAAGTTAGGCACTGCGGCAACGGCCGCATCGGCGGATTTATCCCGCTCCGGGCGGTCCCGACTCTCCGATCCCGACTCTTCGGGAGGTCGGGAAGGATCCGCCGCCGATGAACTGTGCGCCGCCATACGACATTACATCGCCGAGCGCCTGGGCGTTCCAGCGGCGGGCATCACGCCGGAGGATGTTCGCCGCCTGCTGGCGGCAACGGCCGTTCCGGCGACAGCCGTTGCCGCCGGCGCGCCCGATGATCCAGCCGAGGAATTATGCCGTCTTTTTGAACATTATTTTAATGCCGGCTTTTCGACCCGGATTGAACTGAAGGACCTCAGCGCCGATTGCCGCAAGCTCAAAAAGCTGATCCAGGAAATCGAACAGGGATTGCGCGCGCGCGGGAAAAGGAGCAAACACGCATAACATGCGCCAAAGACGATTCGGACTGTAGGACTGACAAACTAATGAATGGTTATCAGTTCATCTTATCCAAACTCACAATGGAACCTGTATCCGCAGACTCTTCCGCCGCAAAACACAACCGCATCGTCTCATAGGCATCCCGAGCAGATGTTTTAGGCGGCTGACCTGTTAATACACGTTTAACAATATCATGAGCCTGATCGGTGGTATTATGATAGTAAAAATGATCTTCTTTAGGCTCCCAGGTTAAATTCTCCACCCATTCGCTGGTCATGACCTCCGGTGCATCGCCAAACTGCCAGCGCTTGATCCGGCGATAAAAGACATCCGCTTCTGCGGCGCCTTTTGTGCCGACCACGATATACCGCAATTTATGACCATCGCCCAACTGCAAATCCGTGATATTGGGCTGTAACGGGTCGCCCAGGAATGTCGCCGCATATCCCATAATAAACGTCAGATGCCCGACCGCCCCATTTTCAAAGCGATAGGTCGTGTGGTAATTGTCATGCACTTCGGAATACGTCATAATATTCGGCGACGAAACGGAAAACACATCTTTCACTTCCGATCCAATCCACCAGCGCGGCAAATCCACATAATGACTCAGCTTTTCGCCAAACATACTTCCCCCCAGCGCTTTTTTGTTGCGCCAGGATGCTTTTTCCCACGCGCTGGTGGTATAAAGGCAATGCGTATTCATAACCTGCCCCAGCAAGCCCGCATCAATCCATTCTTTGATTTTTGTATAAAGCTTGGAATACCTTAATTCGAATCCGATTTGCAAAAACACCTTGCGGTGTTCCGCTTCGTCAACTATCGCCTTGGCATCGGCCAAGGTGTTGGCCATCGGTTTTTCGCACATTACGGCCTTGCCGGCTTCCAAGGCCTGAAGGGTCAGGGCTTTGTGAGCATCGTTCGAGGCCGTTACGAAAACCAGCTTAACCGCAGAATCTGAAAGAATATCCCTTAAATTCGTTGTTCCATTAATCTGATACTTGTCCTTCAGCTGACGAATCCGCTCCGCCCTGACATCCAGCGCAACGATATCACTAACGTCTTCGCATAATTTAAGATGCTGTATAACCGATTCGCCCATGCCGCCTGCTCCCAAGACACCTACTTTCATATCCGTCGCCCCCTCCATCCATTAATCCCTTGTTCGACACATATAATGCATTAAACATCGGAGATTAATCCGCAGGCTTTATGTGTCAAGGACAATCAAAACGCATGGCACTTCGACAATCACCACCGCTGAATATACCATCTCTGAATATAATTGCGTTCGTCTTCCCGATTGATTACAATTATTGGGTAAAGTGTTTTTTAAATAGCCGTATCTGATTTTTACGATGAAACCTGACTACCATCCAGCTCGATTTCTTTTCAAACTATTGCTCATGGCAGGCATCAGCTGTTATTTAGACGCACCGGCATCCGCCCTGGACACGTCCGAACGGGCCTTCATCTGGAATGAGGGTCATGCACGCATGGCGGCCGCACGCACACCGGATGCCTATTTGCGTGCGGCTCAGACATATCAGAAACTGGTGGACGACGGCGTGCGCAACGGCCCCCTATTTTACAACCTGGGTACGGCCCTCCTGCAGGCCGGACAGATTGAGCCGGCGATTGACGCCTTTCAGCGCGCCGAGCAGTTCTTAGGCACCCAGAGCGATATCCGCCAGAACCTTAAAATCGCCATGGCGCGCAAGGCCGATAATGAAACAGCAGAGTGGCCCTGGTACCGGCTGGTGCTGTTCTGGCATTTCTACCTGCCCGCCGCCACGCGCATGATGGTGGCCGCGATCGCGTTTTTTATCTTCTGGGCGGCATTGACCCTGCGGCTGGCGGGAATTCAACGAAGCGGGATAAATGCCATCCTGATTCTGGCCGCCATTACCGTGATCCTGTTCGGATCGAGCGTGGCCATTTCGTGGCAGCAGGAAACCACGGCGCACGGCTACCAATTGACCAAATCACCTGCGTCAGGCAAATAGACGTCGCATTTCCCCTCAATAACAACTGCGGAAAACGAAGAAAACGCCCAACATCGAACAACGAAAAAGAACGAGGAAGAACCAGCAACCGTTGCGTTTTGCGTGAACACTGCCGCCTTTTCCGAACCGAATTTGATGCACTTGCGGCAGTAAGCTGGAATAAGGCAGACTGAAATCAGCAGGCGGAACAACGGAAGGCAAGCACCAGAACCCGTTGGCATTACAGGAAAAGACCATGCCGGAATCAGCCGAAACCACCGCGAAGATTACCATTAACGACCGGCCGGCTTTCCCGGCGCCGACGGGGCGATCCCTGCTGGCCACATTGAAGGATCAGACCATCTTCGTGCCTTCCGCCTGCGGCGGGCATGGGGTGTGCGGACTGTGCCGGGTTAAGGTGCTCTCGGGCGCCGGACCATGCACATCCCGGGAG
>JBDRSI010000200.1:0-5223 GCA_043825055.1 Verrucomicrobiota bacterium | reverse complement strand
AATTGGGTTGCGGGCATAGCCCGCATTGGGGTGAAACAATATAATGATCGCCATAAATTCGGTCGCCAATACAACCAACGGGAACCAACCATGAAGATTGAAAAAGCGTATCAATTGGCTCGTGAACAGTATGCGGCGTATGGTATCGACACGACCAGGGTCCTCAAGCAGTTGGCGGCTATCCGCCTTTCGCTGCATTGCTGGCAGGGCGATGATGTAGCGGGCTTCGAGCCGCGCCGCGGCAATCTTGGCGGTGTGTTGCCGACCGGCAATTATCCGGGCCGCGCGCGTATCCCGGAAGAACTGCGCGCCGACTTGGCCAAAGCGCTGAGCCTGATTCCCGGTCGGCATCGCGTCAATCTCCACGCCATCTATGCGGAAACCAAGGCCTGGCCGGCCGATCGCGATGAGCTGGCGCCACAGCATTTCGCCGGCTGGGTGGCTTGGGCGCGCGCGCACAAGCTGGGGTTGGATTTCAACGGGTCTTTCTTTTCTCATCCGCTGGCCGAATCCGGGCGCACCTTGTCCCATCCGGATCGGGCCATCCGCCGGTTCTGGATTGACCACGCCCGCGCGTGCCGCCGGATCGGTGCATTTATGGGACGCCAACTGAAAACACCCTGTGTGACCAACATCTGGGTGCCGGATGGATCCAAAGACACGCCGGCGGACCGCAAGGGACCGCGCGAGCTGTTGAAACAGTCGTTGGATGAGATATTCAAGGAGACGTATAAGCCGGCTTATAATCTGGATGCACTGGAAGGCAAGCTTTTCGGGCTTGGGTCGGAATCTTATGTCGCCGGCTCGCACGATTTTTATCTGGCTTACGCGGTCGCGCATCACAAACTGTTATGTATGGATACGGGCCATTTTCATCCCACCGAATCGGTCGCCGACAAGTTATCGGCGGTGCTCTCCCAACTTGATCAGGTGTTATTACATGTCAGCCGCGGGGTGCGCTGGGACAGCGATCATGTCGTGACCCTCACGGATGATCTCTGGTACCTGGCTGAGGAAATCGTGCGCGGTGATTATTTGCCGCGCGTCCATATCGGGCTGGACTTTTTTGATGCCAGCATCAATCGGGTTGCCGCATGGGTCATTGGCGCCCGCGCCATGCTTCAAGCGCTTCTGATCGCACTGGTGGAGCCGAGCGCCGCTCTGCGCCGGCTGGAACTCCAGAGGGATTTCACGGCGCGGCTCGCGTTGATGGAGGAGCTGAAGAGCCTGCCATTCGGGGCCGTCTGGGATTATTACTGCCTCCAGCAGGACGTGCCGGCGAGCCATGCCTGGATGCGGGATATCAAGACTTACGAAACCGTTGTGCAGTCCAAACGAAGCTGACGATAGCGAATGGCCTCAGCAAGCTGAGGCCCTACTGTTGCCGTCGTAGGGCGCGACCTTGTGTCGCGCCATTTTACCCCTGTAACCGAGTTGCTTTTTATTGCGTTTTATTTGTTGACACGGACGGTGAATAAGTCCAACTTATTCAGCTGTGTCGTTTCACTATAGTCCTGCAACCCCGCTGTAGCGGGGGTGCCCAAGAAAGGAATGATCTCATGAAAATGGAGTTTCCGAGCAGACTGATCGGGTCGGTTATGGCCGGTGTACTGATATATGTGGGAGGAATCACCAGCGGATGCCGAACTGAAAAGACCGCACCTGCCGAAAAAGCCGTGCCCGCTGAAAAGACCGCACCTGCCGAAAAAGTTGTGCTCGTCGAAAAGGCCGCACCTGCACCTGCGGCAGTATTGCCCGAGGCCAAGCCGGCCTCCGATACGCCCGTTGTCAACCCTAATACGCCTGACACCGTACTGGTCCAGGTCAATGACAAGACCATTACCCAGGGCGATGTTGACGCCGAAATAGGCGAAATTTCCAAGATGATGCAGAGCCGCGGTCGTTCGGGTGAACAGTTTGCCATGATGTTGCCGACCATCAAGCCGCAGGTTATTGACAGTCTCGTGGTGCGGGCCCTGTTGGCCGATGAATTCGCGAAGAAAAAAATCACGGTCAGCGATGCCGAGATTAACAAGGAAATCGAGAAAATCAAGGCGACCCTGCCCAAAGGCAAAAACCTCGAAGAACTCTTGAAAAACAATGGCGTCAGCGACAAGGCCTTTCGGGAAGACATCATGGAACAGGTCAAGTTGAGCAAACTGCTGGGTATCGGCGAGCCAACCGATAAGGAAATGAAGGAGTTTTACGAGAAAAACAAGAGCCGGCTTTATGAAATCCCGGAAACCGTGCAGGCGCGCCATATCCTGATTGCCGTGAACGCCACGGACGATGCCGCCAGGAAGGCCGTCAAGAAAGAGAAAGCCGAAGCCTTGCGCAAGCAACTAATTGACTCCAAGGGCGCTAATTTTGAAAAACTGGCCCAGGATAACTCGGATTGCCCGAGCAAGGCCATGGGCGGTGACTTGGGTGAATTCCGCAAGGGCCAGATGGTGCCGGCATTTGAAGTCGTGGCCTTCAGCCTGAAGACCAATGAAATCAGCGCGGTGGTCGAGACGGATTTCGGTTACCATGTGATCCAAATGATCGAACACAATAGTCCGCGGACCGTTGCGTTTGATGAAGTCCAACCCCAGATTTCCGCGCAATACAAGGGCCGTCAGTTGCAGGAAAAGGCAGGGCCCTTTATTCGGGAACTGCGCGACAAGGCGCAAATCACCTACCAGAACGGCGCGGAGCCGGTCAAACCGATGATGATGCCCCCCACCATGGGTGGCGCGCCGGATGAAGAGGGTGTGGTGGTCGAACCGGCGGACAAGAAGGCGGATGAGGAAGACGCCCTGACGACCCCGGAGGAAAAAGCCGCGGACAAAGCCCCGGCCAAGGAAGAGCCTAAGAAGCAGTAATTCAATCGTTAACGCAAAGGCGCAAAGACGCGAAGGGAATACCTCGCGTTTTTGCGCCTTTTTTTACTCGAACCCGCTTTGATTTTAGAACAATGCTGCTTGCCAGGCCAAATCAATTTATGATGCAAACAATGCCAGTCACTGCTCAGAAGACAGTAGCCAGAAGACAGAATTCCGAATTCTGACTCCTGAATTCTGGCTCCTAAGTAGTTACCATTTCCCGCTTGTATGTTCCCGGTTGCACGCTATAGTGAACCGCATTAACTCCGTGCGCTAAGGTGCCGCCGAAATCCGCCCCATTGACGCCCGGCGCCAATGGGGCGTTTGTCCCGATCTACAACGGGAATCGGGATGACGTGGCAATCCAAAATGAGATTAGCTATGCAGGTCAAACAAATCAATCTCCTGCTTGTCGAGGACAATTCCGACGAAGTGACGTTGATCAAGGAAAAACTGCTCAGCGTCAAAGATGTTAGTTTCAATGTGTTTTCGGTTAGCCGGCTCGATCAGGCGCTTGTGCGGTTGGCCGAAGGACATGTTGATCTGGTCATGCTGGATCTTACCCTGCCCGACAGCCGGGGAGCAGATACATTCACTAAAATTTACAGGCGGTTCCCCGAAGTGCCGATCATCGCGTTGACGAGTATGGGTGACGAAACCCTGGCTATCCGGCTGGTGCAGGAAGGCGCGCAGGATTATATTGTCAAGGGACAAGGGAATATCAGCGCGCTGGCGCATGCCATACGCTATGCCATTGAACGGCACCATGTAAAACTGTCCAGCCAGGACGCTTTAAAACGCCTGCGCGAGCTTAACGAGTCGAAATCCCAGTTTGTGGCTGAAGTCTCGCATGAAATCCGGACGCCGCTGGCCATTATGCGAGAATTCGCTTCGCTGGTGCGGGATGAAACCGTCGGCCCACTGAACGAGAAACAGAAACAATGCCTGGATGCGGTGTTGCGCAATAGTGACCGGCTCACGGAGCTCATCAACCAGATACTGGACTTGGCGCGGATTGAAGCCGGCAAGGCGGAACTGCGCAAGACGAAAGTTGATTTGGCGGCCCTGCTGATTCAATTCCGCAACGATTTTATGCCCGTTTGCCAATCCAAAGGCCAATCGCTAATACTGGATGTTCCCGACAACTTGCCGACAGCGCATTGCGACGTGTCGAGTATTCAGCATATCCTGACAAACCTGCTGGGCAACGCCCATAAATTTGCGCCGAAAGGCGGCGTTATTCATATCCGGGTCAGTGAAGAAAGCCGCTTTCTGCGCGTTGACATTGAGGATAACGGACCCGGAATTCCCAAAGATGCACAAGACAAGATATTTGAAGCGTTTGTCCAGATAGATCGCCAGGATGGTCCGGGGGCAAAGGGGACCGGGCTCGGGTTGAAGATTGCCAAGAGCCTGGTGGAGTTTAACGGCGGGTGTATTTCCGTGGAAAGCGCGCCGGGCAAAGGCAGTTGCTTCTCGTTTACCATTCCAATGTATGACAAGGAACTGCCTGCCCGGATTCTCATTGTTGATGATGAGCAATCCGTTGTTCAAATGATTGAAAATGTGCTTCGGAATTCCGATTTGAAGCTGGAGGTCAAGTCATCGTTGAGCGGGTTCGAGGCGCTGGTCATTGCCGGGGAGTTCAAGCCGGACCTGGTTATTCTCGATATTCATCTGGCGGACGTGGGAGGTGAACAGGTGTTACTTTCCTTGCGCCAGCGGGCTTTCAAGATTCTCGTGATCTCTGGGGATAAGCCGTTGCTTACCGAGGTTGCCAAAAAGGGGGCCGATGACTATCTGGCCAAGCCGTTTTTGCCCAATGATCTGCTGGATAAAGTGCAATTTCTGCTGGGCCTTAGCCCGAAAACCTATCCGGTAATTACCGGTTTGGAACCCGTCGAGGAAAAAGACGGCTGACACCGGTCGGCCTGAAAATATGGGAGAAAGAAGACATGTCGCCTGCAAAAAAAATTCTCTTGATTGAAGATGAGCCGGAATTCCGGATGGCGTTGCGCATGCGGTTGGAAACCAACGGGTACGAGGTCATTGAAGCGGAGGATGGTGTCGTGGGGCTGGATATGGCCCGGAACAAGAATCCGGACTTGATCATGCTCGACATCATGTTGCCGAAGATGGATGGATACAAGGTTGCCCGGCTGTTGAAATTCGATGAAAAGTATCGTAAAATCCCAATCATCATGCTCACGGCGCGGGCCCAGCAGACGGATCGGGAAACCGGGATGTCCGTCGGGGGCGATGCCTACCTGACCAAGCCCTATAAGCCTCAGGAGATGCTGGATATCGTCGCCAAGTTTCTTGCCGAAGGGGGCGGGGCCGGTTGAACGCGACGGTAGCC
>JBDRSI010000199.1:0-4699 GCA_043825055.1 Verrucomicrobiota bacterium | reverse complement strand
TATCGCTTCACCCATTCCTGCCGCCTCCCTGCGGCGGCAGGAAACGAACCCCGGTACCCGGGGTTCTCATCCCGGGAAAGAACGGAAGGGGAGGGATTCGAACCCCCGGAGCCTTGCGGCTCGCCGGTTTTCAAGACCGGTGCTATAGTCCACTCAGCCACCCTTCCAAACTCATTGATTATCAATGTTTTACGATTAAGAATAAAAATCGTAAAAAACATGAAAAATGCTCTTGTCACAGACTTGTCACAGTGATACGATATGGACACATGAGAAACCATACGTTCACGGAGGACAAAACAATGAGCAAAGCGCAATGGCCTAAAATTAGAGCAAGGAGCTATCGCTGGCAAGACAAAAGCGGCGCAGTCCGCAAGGGCGCCAACTTCCAGATCAATTGCACTCTCTTGAACGGGACCCGATACCAACGCTCATTCAAAGATCGGAAAGACGCTGAGGCTGATGCCGCCAGGCTCCGCGACGAACGCGCCGTCGAGTTGAAAAACAGGACCGTGTCGCTCAATCATCTCTCGGATGCAGAAAGAATTGATGTGCTGGAAGCCCGGCGAATCCTTGATGGCAAGGCCAATCTCCTGCAAAGCGCCGCGTTCTATATCGAACACAATATCCTGCCCACCGGTCCAGTCCTGACGGTCAATGAAGCGATCAAACGTTACATGCAACAATCAAAGGAAGACGGACTTCGAGATCGGAGCATTCAGGACTTATGCGGGCGCTTGCAAAAATTTGCCGACACCTTCGGTAAAAAAGCCGTAACATCCATTTCCCGTTCGGATGCCGATGAATGGTTGCGTGGATTAAAAAAACGGAGGCATAAACCCTATTCGCCATTGAGCAGACAGCATTTTAAAGTCATAGTATCCGGCCTGTTCAACTGGATGATCGAGAAGGAATATGCCAAGGTGAATCCGTTCGCACCGCTATCCACAAGCCGGCGTGGCAAGAAACTGTTACGCGACAGTGTGCTTCCGGGCATCCTGACGCCCGACCAAGTCAAGAAGTTGTTGATCACGGCGCAGACTGAAATTCCAGGCATGCTTGCGCCGCTGGCGCTTTCGTTTTTTGCCGGACTACGGACAAGCGAGCTTCGACAGCTACGTTGGGAAGACATAAACTTTGAGAATGGATTGATCACGGTCCGGCCGGAAGTCGCCAAGCGTCGCCGGGCCCGGCATGTTGAGATGGAACCGAACCTTATCCAATGGCTTCTGACATGCCGGCATGAATCTGGAATAATCGTGCCAGGAGGACAAGGATACCGCATTCAGCTTGACCGGGTCCGGCTCAAGGCGGGGTTCGAAAGAAAGCATTTTTCAGACTACCCTAAGAACGCCGGCCGCCACACATACGCGACGATGGCATTGCAGAAATACCAGTCGGCAAACAAGGTTGCGCTGATGCTGGGGCATACGACGACCGGGCTCCTGTTCGATCATTACAAGGCGCTGGCCACGCCGCAACAAGCGGAGCAGTATTGGAATATCAAGCCGAGTCAAAAAGACAACGTCATTTCGTTCCCAGCCACAGCATGATAATTGTGGGCTCAGACTCCGGCACGACAAGGGAGCGCAGCGAAATGATGCCGGAATCCAGATCGGAAATAATTATTCATTGCGAGCAATATATTGCGCTTTGTGAGTAAAAATCGCTTCTATGCGCATATAGTTGCGCTTTGTATTTGACAAAAAAGGTGGCCCGTTGGCCGATATTCGCAAAAGAATGTGGCGTGAATAGCTCCCTGCTTAGGAAGATCAGCGAGACACATCGAACCAAGCTTGCCGGAAAATAGGATACAGATGCCAACACGCTAATTGCGTTGAGTGCCACCGGTGGCGGGCAAAGGTTTATACAGGCTAAATCGGGCGCAACATCGGCGGATGCCGGCGCGATTTTTTCCATCAATCCTGATACAAAGCAACCGTGGTGTTGAGTGGTGAAGGCTTTGGCGCCATCAGGATCGGTAAGATCCTGTACGGCAGTCCGAACACGGGCCTGGCGGTACGAAAACCGCGAATCTGAATCTGTAGCAATAGAAAAAAGGATTGGCGAACGCAATGAACCCGAAAGTGTAGATACGGTTTGGCGGGTTTTTGGTGGCTTCCGATCTGAATACGCCCGGTGAACCGGTTGGAGCGCAGGAAAAGAAGAACAAAGGGCGGCGACCTGGGCCCAGTCGCAGATCAAACGCCGGCGATTGAAGGCGAAATCATGCCGGCAAAGGTAATGATGACGACCAGGGAGTGGCAGAGATCGTGGATCCTGGGGCGAATAGTAGCGTAGGGCAGACGCCCCACCGGTCTGACGATAACCGCATAAACATTGATCGGAATGAGGGTGCCCAAAAAGCGGTAGGTTTAATAACTCAGAGCTATTTTTGAGTTAGCAATGCAAGCGCATGAATGCCAACGAGTAAGACGATAATTCAAGAAGGTCATTTAGCAGACATACGGCCTGTTATGCGTCGTGCACATGGCGGGATCCACAAAACCAGAAAGTGGAATCCAGCGCACACGTCATCAAAATAAATCATATGCGCGGGCAGGCATGCCGGGGAGGGGGGGCTTTGGTGGCCGCGGCGGTCCCCTGCAGCAATAATCCATTCAGGCCGGACAGAATTTTATTCAAAGGCGGCCGCATAAACGATATAGGCGCCAATGAAGATTATTTTTGCCAGCCAAAACGCTCCAGGCGGCTGGTCTACGCTCCTGAAACGTGTCGAACGGACAGTTCCCTGTCCAAGAACAAGGGGGGCATCTTACGATGCGTTTATATCGGCAGAACCGCAGCTTGCCCACCGTAGCGACTCTCGCCTGGGCGTAGCGCTCCTGCGTAGCTTGGTCGCGTAGAGGGGTCCGTCTTCCTTCCTCCGTCTCGTCCTCCGTCGTGTCCCTCCGAAGCGGCTTCGCGCAGGGGGAAGCCCTGAGCTTGCCTGCCCTGAGTTTATCGAAGGGTCGAAGGAGCGTAGGAGGATTTCAACTGGCAATTCCGGACACGCCTTGCTACATATAAAACCGATGTGAACGTGCATTTGGCGGAATCCCCGGCGTATGATCAGCAGGCAAACACTTATACAGTTCAGAATAGTGCTGAGGCTCTACTGATCTTGGTGTGCGGCGATGAACGTATCTTAACGGAGCAGCCATGCTGGGCAAACTGAGCTTTTTTGATCCGTAACACATTGTGCGCAAATTAGATACAATGCCGTGTAAATTGTTCTTGAAAGATATACAACGGATGTATATTATTCAATTATGAATTTACATGGAGATGGAAGTACATATGGATGACCTGCTAATACGCTATCTTGGAACCGTTACAGGCGAAACTGTGAACGTGGCGGATCTCACGGATTCCGACCGCGCCAAAGTTCCACTTTTTCTTAAAGCCACCTATCGGCTTGTTCGCATAACGCTTTTCGGGACGCCCATCATCCTGGCTGTGCAAAAAAGCGCCAACGCCAAACGAACTCCCACCGAATATCGAGCTCACTTGAAACTGCTCCGGGAAGCGTTTGGCGCCAATGCCGTGGCGTTGGTGATCTCACGGATTTCCGCATACGCGCGGCATCGCATGGTGCAACAGCGGATTCCGTTCATCATTCCCGGTCGCCAATTGTATCTGCCAATGTTGCTGGTGGATTTCCAGGAACGGTTTCCGCGTCCGGACCGGCAATCCGAAGACCATGTGTCCTGGCCGGCGCAGATTCTCGTTCTCCGTCATCTGCATGGCCAACCGGTTCGTGACCGCTCCTTGCGCAATCTGGCCGCCGCGCTGGGTTATTCGCCCATGGCCTTGTCCGATGTTGCCGACGAGCTCGAAGCACTGGGAGTGAGCGAGAGCAGGCGCAAAGGCAAATCCCGTAATATTCTTTTTTTGAAAGAAGGCCGGCAGCTATGGAACGATATTGCCCCCCGCTTGCTGTCGCCGGTTCTCAGCAAGCGGTGGCTTGCAAGCCATCGCCGGTTGGCGGGCGCCGTGCCCGCCGGTCTGACGGCTTTGGAGCAACACACCAACATAAACGACGATCCGATTCCCACCGTTGCAATGCGGGACGAATATTTTCGGCGTATGCTTGCAGACGGACACCTTCACGAATGCCGGGATCGGGATGAAGCCGCCCTGCAGGTTGAGTGCTGGTCCTATGATCCTAATGTGGCGGGCGACGGCAAGACCGTGGATCGCCTGTCACTTTTTCTGACGTTGCGCGACTCGCCGGACGAACGGATACAACAGGCGCTCCAGAAACTGCTGGAGAACATGACATGGTAAAAGGTCTCGATCGTTTTTCGGAACATTTTAAGGACTACCTCGACGCGTTTATCGTGATCGGGGGCGTGGCCTGTGAACAATGGCTGACTTCACGCGGACGGCCGTTTCGGGTCACCAAAGACATGGACGTGGTGCTGGTCGTAGAGGCGTTGACTCCGGCTTTTGTGAAGCGCTTCTGGACTTTTATCGAAAACGGACAGTATCGCTGCCGCCAAAAATCGCCGGCACGAAGGGAACATTATCGTTTTGCACGGCCGGCGATGTCCGGTTTCCCAGCGATGATCGAACTCTTCAGTCGGCGACTGGAAACCATTGACCTGGATGCCGGGCAACACCTGATGCCGATCCCGATGGGCGAGGATTTGTCGAGCCTTTCCGCCATCTTGATGGAAGATGCCTATTACCAATT
>JBDRSI010000198.1:0-4286 GCA_043825055.1 Verrucomicrobiota bacterium | reverse complement strand
TCACGCGTAATCCTGACGCCGACATATATCGCTGGAAGCATTGGATGATCCGCATCGGTTCCGCCTGTCCTTGCGTCAATCCAAGCCACAAATCAAAAAGGTCCCGTCCTTTCCTGCGCTGATACAAGGCTCGGAGCTTGGTGCCCAACAATTCTTCCAGCCGGAAGATCGGTATTTCGCAATGGCCGTTGAACCATCGTGATTCCACGTTGAAAGAACATTTTTCCAGACCAAGAACTGAAAAATGCTCTCGCGAATTGATCTCCACCTTCAAACGCAATGGCGTGACCGGCAGTGATTCGGATCGCATTCTGAAAATCAGGTTGACGACTCCCGGTCCCTGTTGCCGTTGCGGTTTGCCAAGAAACGGCATCAAGACCTCGCGGACGGCATCGAAAATCGGCCCGATTGGACCGGGGACCATCTGAACAAGATCAATATCTTCCGAGTAGCGTGCCGGCGGCGCGAGGCGGATTTTATGCAGAGCCGTACCGCCGCGGAACGCCAACTGGGTTGACAACACCGGATGGGAAAAAAGATTAACCAAAGCCCGATTGATGATCAGATCCTGTTCGACCATGCTCTCGTATTTCCATGGGGCGGATGCCTTCCACTCGGTAATGAACGGAATCGGAATCACATTAAGTCCCCTTCTACATCCGTATTGAGCCACACGTTCCAGCGTTTATCCCGTTTCGATCCTTTAATCGGTAGTGCGGGATTGAGCCGGACCGGTAAAGGCGCTTGTTTTGCCATCCACTCATGGAATTTAGACGCCTTGCCTGCGAACGCCGTTTGTTCCAGCAGCCATCCGAGCCTTTGCGCATAGGATAGGCAATCATCCGCTTTCGCGGCTTGAATCAGCCGGCGGGGATTGATCTTTTCGTGGAGCTCCTGTAGGACGGTCAACACACGTCCCAAGCCGCCGGCCCGGCGATAATAGCGCACCACATCCAGCGCCGTTGCTTCCGGCGTGGAAACCGGCAGATACCCTGCATAGCCTTTCATCTGTTCCAGCGGCGTTGCCGCGATATTCGTCTTGCGGAAAAAACGGATGGCTATGCCCCGGCATCGGATATCCCGCAGGGAGCGGTCCGTCACGATGTGGTATGCCTGTATTTTCTGGTGGGACGCGCCGTGATAAGCGGCGGCGGACAGCACGCCGACATAAAACGGGCATTTCATATATTTCATCAAATCATCTATAAACCAGTCCGGCGGCAGGATGCCGGCTACCCGATGCTCCAACGGTATGATGGCATAGAATCCACGGCGGATACGGACCAGGCGCTTTTTCACAGCCAACCTGAAAGCGGCACGATCAAAAGCCATCCGGCTGAGTTTCAAAGCGGCAAACGCTTCATCACGGGTAAACGTGTAGACCCCGCGCATCTGCCGGGAATCCACCCATGCGGCCAGCGATTTGTTTGGTTGTTCCTTGGTGTCCATTTTTGGCCTGTGTTATTTAATGCATAGTAAGACACATTCTGTCCGCTTTGCAATAATTATTTTAGGCGGATAAAACGAGGAATTCAAATTGCGAAGCGAACAGCACGTTACCGACAAGCGATATGTATCGCCAGCATTGGCAGTTCATTTCCATTCGCCTGCAGTCGTCTGTCGTCCGCCCTCTGTCTTCCCGCCTCCGTCGCCTGCCCTCCGTAGCGCCTTGGCGCAGGAGGGTCCGTCGTCCGCCCACGCGCCAAGGCTGAATTTCAGATTGTCGAAACGTCAGCAGGGGAAACAGCACCGACACTTCATTGAACGGCAGCCGCGGCGAATCCGCCGCTGGAGGTTGATTTTCATTTACCGCTGGTTGATTCGTGTCCATGGGATTTCCTTTATGACTTCCCAATAGTTATAAGTTCGGATGTGATCCCGGCACCATTTTGAATGAGTCAAGCCATTGTTGGAGAATGGTCCGGTCAATGAGAATGCACTCGGTACCACGCGCAAATTCACGGGCGTCTTCGGTGAATTCGCTATTGGTAACTACCATCGCCTTGGCACATTTGTAGTATTTCATTCCAGCCACAGCGTCGCTGATGGCTTTCCTTGCGATCTTGTTCTTGGAGCGTTTGACTTGGACCGCAATACGTTCCTTGTCCTTATTGATGATCATGTCAACGCCATAGTCGTTAGAGGCCCGCAGGTTTCCAACTTCATAGCCCTGCCGCTCCAGAAGACTGGCTACAAGTTTTTCAAAAACCAGTCCGGGCATAGCGTCCACGGTAGCCATGTCCGGCGCCGCATTGGAAGCGGCGGCATTCGTGGCAGTCTCTGCCAAGGTGCAGGTTGTAATTCCAAGCGATAAAAGAATGGCAACGGCAAGAATTCTGCTCATGGCACCCTGCTTAAATGAAAATTATAAGCCCGATTTCGATCATTTCGGTGATATCAACGAAATGGTCCTCGATTCGCTGTCCGCTGTTAAAACAAGCCAACCGCGCCTTACCCCTTGATCGCCAAAGTTTCAGTTTCATGGATTGGCTCATGTATTGAGCAGCAGATGGACAGCATCGAGGGTCTCGTTAATACATTCCATTCGGCGCCTGCGTTGAGATTCAGAAACATTCGCGTTGCCGGACATGCAGAAATCGGCATATTGGATTGGTCCCTTGGAGCGTTCATTCTTAAAGCGCTCCTGCAGAACACGCAAAGCTGGTGCATAGGCCAGATTTTTATCCTTCTCGGCGTGGAACAGCGTTGCCGCCATCTCCATCCCACGATCATAATCACGAACCGCACGAACAAAATCGAAAATGTCTTTGCCCTGCGCGCGTCCTGCATAAGCTTGAAGTTTCAGGCAGATGTAAGGACCAATCTCGCAGACCTTCACCTTCTCGGTGACTTTCGCGCCCTGAAGATCGAATCCTGTGATCGTGACCGTACGATAGATCTCAAGCGCCCTGCTGACTCCGAAGACGGCACTGACCCCCGCAATATCATCCACAACGACGCTGTCCGCGGCCTGCGCTGCCGGTTTGTCGGTAAGAAAGTCCAGGTACAGGTCAATGTTCCTGAGCGTCTTGACGAAGCGTTTGTTCTTCCATTGGAAGCCATGGTCGGCCAGGCGTCGGGAGACCGGTTCGTATTGGCCGGCACTGAGTTCAAGCGAAACTCCGAGGTCCACGTCTATTGTCGCCGCCGTCACGGCGCCCGTTTTAGACTTGCAGATGTAGCGGGGCACCAATCCGCCGACCAGAACGAGGTCATGCGTGAGGTTGCCGAGTGCCGCCCAGACGGTCAGGAGCGCCGACTCCGCCCGCACGGTGCCTTCTGGAGCGTATTGGTCATGGCGCGCCAGTTTCACGTGCGACAGAACCCCTTCCATTGTCTGAGAGCCTTGGCCTGATCGGGACCTCGCAGGCCAGCGTGTATCAGGTCCAAGTAGATCTGCGCATCGGAAACCAACGGCAGCCCTTCGACCTTTTGGATGCTCCTGAACACGCCGTCGTCACGCGGGATGACAATCCAGATCTTACCGCCATCATAAACCTCACGGTAGCTGAGGGCATGCTGGTCGTCCTCCGTGGGAAACTCCCGCCGGTAGGCTGTGACGACCGGTACGTCCGCATACGGATAGCGCAGACTGGCCGCAAACCACTGCGTGAAGGCCACCTCGCCGTGTGTGCTTTCAACCAAACGATCGGCAATTGCGCGACGATCGGCTTCAAGTGTGGAATATTGCTTGAGCGTCACGCGTTTGGACCAGCGGTCCTCTCTTTCCCAAGCGTCGAGCAGAGCATCAAGATCGGCGAGTTTCCAGTCACCCCTTTTGCCCTCCACCCATCCCTGCCGGGCAGCATGATTGAGTCGCCGGGAAAGGAGTCCTTGGCTAATCCCGGTCGTGCTGGCCAGTTCGGACTGGCGCCATGTGCGATCAGGGGAATGCAGGAGCGCGCGCGCGAGGCGCGTGCTCTTAGGAGAAAAAAACTGAACCTCGGATTCGGCGAGACGGTAACGGACGGAGGCATTGGGAATGTTGCGGTCTATCAAAAGCCCGGGGGCCTTGATCCATACCCGTCCGTTGAGATCGAGGCAGCTCACGCCTCTTTGGCGACACTGCTCGACAAACGACTCCGAAAGGCGAACGGTGATCAGTAGAGGGTGTTTCTTCCCCTGCGCGTATTTTTGGAGTTGATCTAAGGCACTGGTTGTCGCGTTGAGTTTGCACTCCCCCGCGAATATGGCCGATCCCACCTTCAGGGTAAGATCGGTATGACCACGGGGAAAGAGCTTTTCGATGCTGATTATGCGGAAAATACTCTTGTCGAGTGTCTTGC
>JBDRSI010000197.1:0-4209 GCA_043825055.1 Verrucomicrobiota bacterium | reverse complement strand
CTTAATCTCATGGACTGTGCGCCTGAAGTAGAACCGCTTGAGGCCGCGCTTCTCGAGCTGGAGTACTGTCATAAACCACGGGGTGTGTACATTCATGATGTCCGTCAGATTCCTTATCTCCAGGAGATAGAAAATATTTTCGGAATCAACGATCCTTATTGGCATTGGATGGCCAATATCTGTCCCAATTCACCGCTTAAACTGGACAAGGTAGCGGCGGAACGATATGTGTATATGCTTAAAACCGGCCTCTATCCGGCAAAGCTGGCGGCCATGCCGGTTGCCGGCGTGAATATGCCGGTCACGGTGGGCGGAACGGTCGTCATCGTCGCCGCCGAGTTCTTGGCGCTCTTTTTGGCCGCGCGACTGATGCAGTCCCGTAAAATCCCGTTGCTCGGGATGGCGATCTCCGGCACCATGGATATGCACACGGGCGGAGTGAGTTTCACGGCCTTTGACGCGACGATGCGCCGCCTGGCGATCTGGGACTTTTTCCAACGGTGGACTGATGTCCGGCTGACACCGGGACCGGGGGAATGGCCACCCACCAAGACGCCGGGGATGGTGTCCACGTTGGAAAAGGCCTATTTTGCCATGATTGTGGCCGCCTTCACCGGTTATCATCCGGATATTGGCGTTGGCCATATTGATGCCGGCCTCACGATTAGTCCTGCCCAACTCCTTTTGGATTATGAATTCACGGAGGGGTTGCGGTTGCTGGAACACCGGCCATTAACAAAAGCGCAGTTGGGGCTGGACGCCATTATGGAAATCGGCTTTGGTTTGCAGGGTGATTTTCTGAGTCATACGCACACGGCGGAGTATTGTCGGCAGGAGTCCTGGATGCCCGAGCTGTTTAGCCGGTCTGGCTTGGGCGCGGCGGCCGAAGCCGAAAGCATGCAAAGAGCGCGCACCAAGGTCAAGGCCCTGCTGGCGCAATATCGCAAACCGACGGGACACGAGGCGCAGGTAGTCCTTGCCCGCCAAGTTCTGGAACGGGCAAAAAGCCAGATGGGAAACCACAAATAAAGTTTCTTGCCGACTTTACTCTACGTGTCATTCCGATGCTACTCTGCGAAGTAGCTTCGCTACGTAGCACGAGGCGTAGCGAGGAATCTCGGCATGAATTATCAATGCCGCGGAGATCCCTTCGACAGGCTCCTTCGACTTGGCTCAGGACTGGTCAGGGCAGGCTCTTCGCTTCTGCCGTCGCTCAAGGAGCTATGGCGGACAAGTCGCTCGGGATGACAAAATAAATGTTCAACATAAAATGAATAGATTCAACGAAGTAGAATCTATGGAACCAGGCCTTGTAATCCAAATGTATCGGTCCATGCTGACCATCCGGCTGTTTGAAGAAAAGGTCAAACAGCTCTTCCAGGCCGGCGAGATTGCCGGTGCCATTCACCTTTCAATTGGACAGGAAGCCGTGGCGGTCGGCGTTTGCTCGGCTTTAAGGCTGGACGATGCCGTGTTTAGCACGCACCGTGGCCACGGACATCTGATCGCCAAAGGCGGCCATCTCCCGGCAATGGTGGCCGAACTCATGGGCCGGCAGACTGGCTGTTCGCATGGGTGTGGCGGTTCGATGCACATGTTCGATGTGCAGGTTGGCTTTATGGGCGGCAACGGCATTGTCGGCGGCGGTCTGACACTGGCGCTCGGTGCGGCGTTCGCGGCACAATATCGAGGTCTCGACGGCATCGCCGTGGCGTTTTTTGGCGACGGTGCCGCCCAGCAGGGCACGTTTCATGAGGCACTGAACCTGGCTGCGCTCTGGAAGCTTCCCTATCTCGCGGTTTGCGAAAACAACCAGTATGCGGCCACGACACCGTTTGCCGCCGCCGTGCCCACGGCGGACATTGCACCGCGTGCAGCCGGTTACGGCATTCCCGGGATTGTCGTGGACGGCAATGACTGCATGGCGGTGTATCGCACGGCAGCGGCCGCTGTGGCCCGCGCACGCGCCGGGGATGGCCCGACATTGCTGGAATGCAAAACCTATCGCGTGGAACCGCACTGCGGCATCATTGCCGATCGGCGTCCGAAGGAAGAATTGGAGCGCTGGGGCCGGCCGGATCGCGATCCCTTGGAGCATCTGCGTAGGAAGGGCGGACTTTCGGACACGGCAATCAGCGCGGTGCGGCGTGACGTGGAAGCGCAACTGGAGACAGCTGTGGCTTTTGCGCGCGGCAGTCCGTATCCGGATCCAGCCGTTTTTCTGCGGGAGCATGCGCGCATATGAGAATGCTGCAATACATTCAGGCTATTAACGAAGCGCTCCACGAGGAAATGGCAAGGGACGCAGCGGTATTCGTCATCGGCGAAGATGTGGATCAAAACGGCGGCGTGTTCAAGGCCACCCAGGGCCTCGTCGAGCGTTTTAGCGCGCGGAGGGTACGGGGCACACCCATTTCAGAGTCGGCATTTACCGGCCTGGCGGCAGGAGCCGCCATGTCGGGACTGCGTCCGGTTGTCGAATTCATGTACTTCGATTTTGTCGGCGTAGCCATGGATCCGCTCGTCAATCAAATGGCCAAGATCGCCGGCATGTCCGGCGGACAATTGCAGGTTCCGGTGACAGTTCGCGTTCAGACCGGCGCCCGCACCCGCGAGGCGGCCCAGCATTCCCAAAGTCTGGAGGCATGGTTCCTGCACACGCCAGGGTTCAAGGTCGTCATGCCGGCAACCAGCTACGACGCAAAGGGTCTGCTCAAATCAGCCATCCGCGACAATGGACCTGTGCTCTACATCGAAAATCGGCAGTTATATTACGAAACGGAATCTGTTCCGGACGGGGAATGGACGACCCCTCTGGGTGTCGCCGAAGTGGCGCGCGAAGGCCGCGATATCACCGTTGTGGCAATCGGCTATGCCCGGAAGTTAGCGTTAGCCACGGCCCAGGCACTGGAAGGTACGGCATCGGTGGAGGTAATTGATCCGCGCAGTCTGGCGCCGCTGGATTTGGCAACGATTCTGAACAGCGTGTCGAAAACCGGACACCTGGTGGTCGTGCATGACGCCCCGGCATCCTGCGGATTCGGCGCCGAGATCGTACGGCGGGTTGTGGCACAGGGATTTGACTTGCTTGACGCCGAGCCACTGGTCGTGGGTAGCGCACACGTCCCCATGCCTTTCAGTCCGCCGTTGGAAGACGCCTGCCTGCCGAGCACGGCGTCCCTGACGGCTGTCATTCACGAGATTATCAATCGCTAAAACGCAGTAGCCATCGTAAAGAACGGCAATGGCTATGGAAGTTCAAGCGGCGCGGCCTGTCAGGTATTAATAATTTTTTACAACCATTTACCAAGGAAAAAGTCATGATTTGTTTAACCGGAGATGTGCATCACGATTCGCTTAACACCAATGAGCAGATTTTTGTTAAAAACCGTAATCTGTCTGAAGTGAAAATCTCGGCCGATTACGTTCGGCTTTGCGAGCGATATAAAATCAAAAGCACGCTGTATGTGACGGGGATGACCTTGGCTGAACAATGGGAAGCGTTCAAGCCGATAGCCGGAGCCGCGCTGGTGGAAATTGGCGGCCATACCTATGCCGGCCTCCCGCGCAGTCTGGCTTCCAGAATCTGGGCGGCAGTCAGCGGGAACATATCAATTTCGCATAGTCAGTCCCACGGTTCCTATGCCAGTCAGCGGCGGGATGTGGAAAACATGCTGGCGATTGCCGAAAAAAGACTGGGCAGGAATCTGGTTTCCTGGCGCAGTCATGGGTTGGTACATGATCAGAACACTTATCGGATCCTGGCCGCGGCCGGCATTAAGTATATTTCGGATGATCCCGGCTGGCATAAGCTTTTTCCGGAACAATTGCCGGAAGGCCTCATTTCACATCCGATGAACGTCATCATGGATCATGACCATCTGTTTCACGCGCACCGGACTCCCGAATATGTTGCCCGGCAAAAATTGAATTGGACGTTTCATGATGATCCGACAAAAGAATCTTACTCAATTGAGGAATGGGGTGAAATCGTCACAAAACAGGTTGTTGCTATAGAGCAGAAAGGGGGGCTGGCGACAGTGTTGATGCACCCCGTGTGCATGTATGTTGCCGATGAATTCAAAACAATGGAGAAGCTGCTGAAATTTTTCGGTCAATATAAAACCATTTGGGCCTGTGAGACAGGCGCCCTCGCTGGAAAGGAAGGAAAAAATGAATAAGGAAAGATTGGCTTATATCAACGGCGAA
>JBDRSI010000196.1:0-2074 GCA_043825055.1 Verrucomicrobiota bacterium | reverse complement strand
CACGCGCGCTTCCCGCAGGTCCTT
This sequence comes from Verrucomicrobiota bacterium, assembly GCA_043825055.1. Taxonomy (GTDB): domain Bacteria; phylum Verrucomicrobiota; class Kiritimatiellia; order JAAZAB01; family JAAZAB01; genus VSJD01. Next base: position 2,050 of record JBDRSI010000196.1, on the reverse strand, counting down.
GCTGGTCTCAACGCGCGTAATCGTCACGGACGCCAGGTCAAATTCGTTTGCGTGCATAACCCGGAACAGCAGGTCGCCGATTTCACGCTTGAGCAGTTCATTAACGCGGATTATTCGATCGACGCTCATGGGTTTTTGCGGAAATGAAGAATGAAAAATGCAGAATGTTAAGCACTCCCGAACCAAGCGCGAATAATTTTTTTCATTCTGCATTCTACATTCTGCATTTATTTACAGCTTCTGCGGGATTTTTTCGACCTCAAAAAACTCCAGGATGTCCGCCGCTGCCACGTCCGCAAAATTTTTCAGGCGGATACCGCATTCCTGACCTTCGCGCACTTCGTTGACTTCATCCTGAAAACGCTTTAAGGTCTGGATTGATCCTTCATACAGCAGGTCGCCGGCGCGTTTGACGCGGGTTTTACAGCGGATATGGACCCGGCCGTGGACCATCAGGCAGCCGGCCACGTTGCCGGTCTTGGAGATTGGGAATACCTGGCGGACTTCCGCCCGGCCGATTAATTTATCGCGCAATTCGGGCGCCAGCATCCCGCTCATGGCTTCCCTGATTTCGTCCGCAATCTGGTAAATAATGCTGTAGAGCCGGATTTCGACGCCTTCGGCCTTCTGCGCCCGGGCGACCCTTTCTTCCTTGCTGACATTGAACCCGATCACGATCGCATCCGAGGCGCTGGCCAGCAGGACGTCGTTTTCGTTGATGTTGCCCACGCCATCCATAATGATCGCGATTGCTATCTTATCGCTTTTAATTTCCCCCAGCACCTTCCGAATGGCTTCCAGGGATCCTTGCGTATCGCATTTCAAAATCAGTTTCAGTTCCAGCCGCTGATTCTGCCGCATCTGTTCCGCCATGGTATCCAGTGACGCTTTCTTGGGTACAACCATCCGCGCCGCTTGCAGGTTGTCAGTCCGGTGTTCGGCCAGGTCGCGCGCAACACGGTCGCTGGTATATACTTGGAATGCCTCTCCGGCCTGCGGCACGCCCGAAAGGCCCATACATTTGACCGGCATGGACGGCGCGGCTGTCCGCAGTTTGATGCCGTGATCGTTGATCAATGCCTTGACACGGCCCCAGTAAGGTCCAGCCATAATAACATCCCCGACGTGCAGGGTGCCGCGTGTGACCAGCAGGTTGGCGGTGGGTCCCATGCCCGGTTCCAGTTGCGCTTCAATGACATAGCCATGTGCGCGTCCCTTGGGGTTGGCCTTGAGCTCCATCATCTCCGCCTGTAATAAAATCATTTCCAGCAGATGGTCAATGCCCTTGCCGGTTGTGGCGCTGACCGGCGCACAGATGATGGTTCCGCCCCAGTCTTCCGGGGACAGGCCAATGCCTTGCAACTGACGCTTGACTTGGTCGGGGTTGGCGGCGGGCAGATCCATTTTGTTGATCGCCACAATGATGGTGGTCTTGGCCGCCTGCGCATGCTTGATGGCTTCCTCAGTCTGGGGCATGATGCCGTCATTAGCGGCAATGACGATGATGGCGATATCCGTCAGATTAGCGCCGCGTGCCCGCATGCCGGTAAAAGCGGCATGGCCGGGTGTGTCCAGGAACGTGATTTTCTTGTTCTGGTATTCAATTGTATAGGCGCCCACGTGCTGGGTAATGCCGCCCGCCTCGCTTTTGGCCACCGCGGTGTTGCGGATGCGGTCCAGCAGGGAAGTCTTGCCGTGATCAATGTGGCCGAGAAAGGTCACCACCGGCGGCCGGGGCTCCAAGTCTTCCGGACGGTCCGCTTCCTCGGGCTCGTCTTCCTCTTTGTTGACCGGCGGCTTCTGGTCCACCGGCTTTTTCTCGTGTTCCAGGAGCGCGCCGTGCTTTTCGGCGATCTGTTGCGCCACCTTCAGGTCAATGCGCTCGTTAATCGAGGCTAACACGTTCATAGCCATCAGCTCGATAATAAGCTGATTAGGCTTGAGGCCCATTTGCTCCGCCAGTTCCCGGACAATGATCGCCCCGCGCACGGTGACAACCTTACTCTTGGACGGAGCCGGAGCTGGAACCGGTGCCGGCTTAATCGCCGGT
>JBDRSI010000195.1:0-3850 GCA_043825055.1 Verrucomicrobiota bacterium | reverse complement strand
CTATATGTCCCCTTGGGTGACGGACTGGAACCAGGACGGCAAGCCGGACCTGATCCTCGGCGAAGGCACCTATTCGGCCAACAGCGTGCGCCTGTTGTTAAATACGGGCTCGCGCAACAGACCGGTGTTTATTGAAGATCGCATGTTCTTTTTAGCCTATGGTGAAGGCTTCGAGCAACTTACTCCGGCGGTGGTGGACTACAACGGTGACGGTCTGCCCGATCTGATCGTCGGCACACGCACCGGCCAGATCCGTCTGCACAAGGGCACCAAAAAAGCCATTGAAGGCAAAGACATGGTGGCCGCCATTCGCGGTATCCTGGCGCCGGCTGTCCTGGAATTCGACGGCTTTCTCAAAATTGCCGGCAGGGAAATCTTTGACACGATGTCGTTCGTCTATCCTTGCGACTGGAACGAGGACGGACTCTTCGACCTGCTGTTGGGCTCCACGAAAGGCAAGGTGTTCATTGCCCTTAACCAGGGATCCAAGACCGAGCCAAAATTTCCAAAGGCCGAGCCGGTCAAGGGCACGGATGTGGCCAAGGATATGCTGGCGCCGGCGAACTGGATGAACGGCATCATTCGGGTCTTCTGGCGCGCTTTCATTGGCGGCTACTGCAATTCGGCCTTGCTGTTCAGCGTGGAAAAGGAATTGATTCTCAAGGCTGACGACCCGCCGATCCGGCCGGTGGACGGCAATAACTTCATGTATTTTCGCTATGTAAACAATTACCCGGGCTTTACCCAGAACAAGCCGGGTCCTCATCATATTGTTTTGCCCATCAATAAAAGTCTGGCGGTGGAACACGTGATCGGGGGGCGATTCATCTCGCCGCTCTGCACATTCAATTTAAAGCTCAAGCACCAATATGAGATATCCTTCTCCTCAATCTTGGAGGGTAAGCCGGCGATGTGGACCTTCTGGGCCTGGGAACTGATCAAACCCGGCACCGTGGATACGTCGCCTGTGAACGAAATGAAATATGCATTCGATATGATTCTGCCCTCGGTCGGCTGGCAGAAACGGACCTATCGCTTCAGGTGTCCCAGCACGGTGCAGTCCAACTACAATTACTACTTGTATTTCCGAATGCCGGAAGGGAATGTCAAGTTCCTGCTGGATAATCTGAGCTTGAAGGAAATCGAGCGCTGACCGCAAAGAAATGCAGAATGAAGAATGCAGAATGAAGAAATAAATTCTTACACAATAAATTCTACATTCTACATTCTGCATTCTGCATTCTTAATTCTGCATTTGCCATGACCACGCCTTTTGTTCACTTGCACTTGCATACCAGCTACAGCCTGCTGGACGGCGCCTGCCGGATTGAGCCGCTCATGGAGGCCATTCAGAAACACGGCCAGACGGCCGTGGCCATGACCGACCACGGCAATATGTACGGGACGGTGGAGTTTTACAAGGCCGCCCGCGCCAAGGGCATCAAGCCGATCCTTGGCTGTGAAGTTTACGAGGCGCCCGGCAGTCGGACGGATCGCAAGACGGATGGGCCCCGGGCGACAGCGGCACACTTGGTCCTCCTGGCCGCCGACGAAACCGGCTATGCCAACTTAATTCGCCTGGTTACGGCGGCGCACCTGGAGGGCTATTATTACAAGCCCCGCATTGACCGGGAAATCCTGGCGCGCTACAGCAAGGGCCTGATCGGTCTCTCGGCCTGCCTGAAAGGCCGCGTGGCGGAATGCCTGTTGGCGGGCGACGAGGCCGGCGCCGAGCGCACGGCCGGTGAATATGCCGAGATCCTCGGCAAGGATAATTTCTATCTGGAAATCCAGGACCACGGATTGCCCAACCAGGCGGTTGTCAATAAAGGCATGCTGGCCCTGGCGCAACGCCTGGGCCTTCCGCTGGCGGCCAGCAATGATGTGCATTATCTGGAGAAGAGCCATGCCGCGGCCCACGAGGTCCTGCTTTGCATCCAGACCGGCACCGTCATGAGCGATCCCAAGCGGATGCAGTACGGTTCTCCGGAGTTTTATCTGAAAAGCGGCGCGGCCATGGCGCGGCTCTTCGGCGAGGCGCCGAAGGCGCTGAGCAACACGGTGGAAATTGCCCACCGCTGTTCCGTGGAACTCAGCCTGAACCAGGAACCGCATTACCCCGCGTTTGCCGTGCCTGCGGGCTTTGACCCCAAGAGTTACCTCATCCATCTCTGTCGCGACGGCATTCGCCGGCGCTACGGGATTGCCGATCCCGAACAGCCCAAGGATGAGCGGGAGCGCGGGATTATCGAGCGCCTGCATTACGAGATCAAGGTGATCGAAAAAACCGGGTTCATCGGTTACTTCCTGGTGGTGTGGGATTTTGTGCGCTTTGCGCATGAACAGAAAATCCCGGTGGGACCGGGGCGCGGCTCGGCCGCCGGCAGCCTGGTATCCTATTGCCTGGGCATTACAAATGTTGATCCACTCCGCTACAACCTGGTCTTCGAGCGCTTTCTCAATCCGGAGCGCGTAAGTCCGCCGGATTTCGACATTGATTTCTGCCAGTTCCGGCGGGGAGAAGTGATCGAGTATGTGAAGCAGAAATACGGGCGGGAAAACGTGGCCCAAATCATCACCTTCGGTTCCCTGGGTGCCAAAACCGTGATTCGGGATGTCGGCCGCGCCCTGCAGATCCCCCTGCCGGAGTGCGATCGCCTGGCCAAGATGGTCCCGGAAATCCCCGACTTGTCGCTTAAAGATGCCATGGAACGAAACCCGGAGTTGAAGAAAACCGCGGCGGCCGATCCAAACGCCAAAAAAATTCTGGACTACGGCTTCGTGCTGGAAGGTCTGTTGCGCAATGCCGGCGTGCACGCCGCCGGGGTTGTCATCGGCGCGCGCCCGCTGGCCGAACTGGTGCCGCTTGCGCGTGACAAGGATGGTGAGATTATCACCCAGTTCAGCAAGGACCACGTCGAGGCCCTGGGCTTGCTCAAGGCGGATTTCCTGGGACTCAAAACGCTCACGGTCATTGATGAAACCGTCAAGCTGGTTCTTGAGACCCAGGGCCTTGCCGTGGACCTTGAGCAGTTGCCCATGAACGACAATAAAACTTATGACCTGCTCCAACGCGGCGATACGATCGGCGTGTTTCAGTTGGAAAGCGGCGGAATGCGGGACCTGGTGCGGCGGATCGGTCTCGATAAAATCGAAGACCTGATTGCCATGATCGCGCTCTACCGGCCGGGTCCCATGAATATGCTCGAAAAGTACGTGGAGTGCAAGGCCGACCCATCGAAAATTGTTTATGACGATCCGCTCCTGAAGCCGATCCTGGCGGAAACCTACGGGATCATGCTCTACCAGGAACAGGTCCAGCAGGCGGCGCATCAGCTGGCGGGCTATTCCATGGGACAGGGCGATATTCTCCGCCGTGCGATGGCCAAGAAACAATCGGAGGAAATGGAGAAACAGCGCGCCACCTTTGTTGCCGGTTGTCACAAGACCTGCAAAATGCCCCCCCGGAAGGCGGAAAAAATATTCGACAATATCGCCAAGTTTGCCGGCTACGGATTTAATAAGTCCCATAGCGCCGGGTATGCCGTCATTGCTTATCAGACGGCGTACCTGAAAGCCCATTATCCCGGGGAATTCATGGCGGCCCTGATTTCCAGCGAAATCGGCAAACCGGAAAAAATGCCGGTTTTTATGAATGAAGTCCGTGCCATGGGTCTCGAAATCCTCCCGCCCGATGTCAATGTCAGCGCGGCGCGTTTCGCGCCGCAGAAGCTCGCCATTCGTTGCGGGCTGGCCGGCATTAAGAACATCGGCGAGCAGGCGGCCGAGGCCATTGTCCGGGAGCGGCAGGCCAACGGACCGTTTCGCGGATTGATTGATTTCTGCGTGC
>JBDRSI010000194.1:0-8961 GCA_043825055.1 Verrucomicrobiota bacterium | reverse complement strand
CCAAGAACGAAGAACGTTCTTCAAACTTTCGGCCCCCGAATCTCGTCACGGCTTGAAATCACGCTTGCGCAGGCGAACGCTTTTCGGCGTGACCTCCACCAGTTCGTCGTCATTGATGTAGGCAATGCAGGCATCCAGACTCATCAGGGTGGGCGGCGTAAGGATGATGTTCTCATCGGAACCGGCGGCGCGCTTATTCGTAAGCTTCTTGCCTTTGGCCGGATTAACTACCAGGTCGTTGTCACGGCAATGCTCGCCGATAATCTGACCGCGGTAGATGTGTTCGCCGGGGCCCATGAAGAGCCGGCCGCGATCCTGCAGGTTAAACAGCGCAAACGCCACGGTGGTGCAATCCTGCATGCTGATCAGCACGCCGTTGCGCCGGTTGCGCATCTCGCCGACATGGGGCCCGTAGCCAAAGAAAATATAATTCAGCACGCCCATGCCCTTGGTATCGGACATGAATTCGCCCTTGAACCCGAACAGGCCGCGGGTCGGGATCTTGTAACGCAGGCGCACCATGTCCGTGTTGCGGATCATTTCCAGCATCTGGCCCTTGCGGCCGCCCATTTTTTCGATCACGGTCCCCAAGTAGGTTTCGGGCACATCAATCGTCACCTCTTCGTAAGGTTCCAGCAGTGCGCCGTTTTCTTCTTTCGTGATCACATGCGGACTGGAAACCTGGAGTTCGAACCCCTCGCGCCGCATCGTTTCCACCTTAATGGAGATATGCAGTTCACCGCGGCCGGAGACCTTGAAGCCATTGCCCTCCGGCAGTTCCTCCACGTGCAGGGCAACATCGCAGAGCGCTTCGCGTTGCAGGCGCTCAGCCAGGTGGATGCTGGTCGAGAACACGCCTTCCTGGCCGGCAAACGGAGAATTGTTGGGCAGAAAATTCATGCTTACCGTGGGCGGATCCACCGGCAAAGACGGCAGGGGACAGGGATTCTCCGGGTCAGTATAGGTGTCGCCGACCATCACGCTTTCGAGCCCCGCGACGGCCACAACGTCACCCGCCTCGGCGGCGGCGGTTTCAACCTTGCGGTCGCGTTCGTAGCGATAAATCTTGGTAATGCGGGCGGCTTCATGTTTGCCCCCGGTCGTTGCCAGCACCACGGGCATGTTGGGGACCAGGCGCCCCGCCGTTATCTTGCCGATGCCCAGGCGGCCGAGGAACGAGGAATGATCAATACTGGCTACCTGTAATTGGAGCGGCGCATCGGGCGAGCCTTTGGGAGGCGGGATGTATTTCAGGATGGCATTGAACAGGGGCCGCATGTCCGTGCCGAAATTGTCCGGGTTCAGGCTGGCATGACCATCGCGGGCCGAGGCGTAGACGACATGAAAATCGAGGAGTCGGTTGGACGCGCCCAGCGTTACAAAGAGATCGAAAACCTGGTCCACGACCCAGTGGGCGCGCGCCGCCGGTTTATCAATCTTATTGATGACCAGGACAACCGGCAAATGGCGCGCCAGGGCTTTTTTGAGCACGAAATAGGTCTGCGGCATGGGCCCTTCCTGGGCATCCACCAGTAAAAGAGCGCCGTCGGCCATTTGCAGGACCCGTTCGACTTCGCCGCCAAAATCGGCGTGGCCGGGCGTATCAATGATATTGATGGTATGATCAGCGTAGCGGAAGGAGCCATTTTTGGATCTGATCGTGATGCCCCGCTCGCGTTCGAGGTCGGAACTGTCCATCAGCCGTTCGGTAATCACCTCGTTGTCGCGGAACGAGCCGCTCTGGCGCAGAAGCTTATCCACCAGCGTCGTTTTGCCATGGTCCACGTGCGCGATGATCGCAATATTTCTGATCGTGTCTGTGTGCATGATGCCCCTTAAAATGCACACGTATTAGCAGAAAATCGGGCAGATGCAAGCCACAGTTACCCGAAGCAAATGAATTCCGGGCTAAAATCCGCTCCACACCCGCGCGCTGTTGCGTTATGATTTCCGGTGATCGAAGTCGAGGGTTATGTTTCTCGCTGACCTCTGACTTCCCGCCGTCGCTAAAGCTATGGCGGCCAAGCTGACCACTGTTCTTCGGATGCGCCATGCTCACCATTCACATCACGCCGGAGATGCGTCGGAAATTGGAAACCGCGCTGGCTGAACAAGGCCGGTGTAAGCTCTCCGCCATGTCCTTTTCCGCCACGGCCTTCCTGGCGCTGGACCTGCTCGCCGAGTTCCGGCGCACGGTGGTGGTCGTGTCCGACAGCATGCACTCGCTGGACGAATTGCGCCGAAATCTGCTGGCCCTGGCCGGCGCGGCCTTTGCAGGCGTGTACCCGGAACGCATTTTATATTATCCCGCCTGGGAAGCGCTTCCCGGTAGAGAAGACGGCCTGCCCTCCGTAGCTACGAACGTAGTGAGAGCGAAGGAGGGACACCAGAAGCAAGCCGCTGTTCAAACGGAAGTGGTCGGCGAACGCCTGCAGACCCTGGAGCGGCTGAGCGCGCTCCAGGCGCCGGTGGTCATTGCCACTTGCGTGCAGGCCCTGATGCAGCTGACGCTCGCGCCCGCCGCGCTCAAGGCCCACACCTTCCGGGTCGCGCTCGGCGAGGAGCATGACCCGGAAACGCTTGTCCCGCGCCTTGAACAAACCGGCTATGCCTTTGAGCCGGAAGTCCAGGCCAAGGGCCAGGCCGCCTGGCGCGGCGGACTCCTCGACGTCTGGCCGCTTAACGAGGCGGACCCCTTCCGGATCGAATTTGTCGGTGCCACGGTGGAAACTATCCGCTCATTCGATCCCGCCAGCCAGCGCTCGTTTGCGCGCCTGCCAGGCTCCGCCGGAGCGCTTCGCCCAGGCGAGAAGGAAGCGGTGCTTCCACCAGTCAGCGAATGGAACCTGATGAATTTCGGGGCCGGGGTGCGCTGTCTTTTCATGAATTACCTGCCGCCGGAGCTGATCTATCTCTGGTCGGAGCCTGTGACCGGCGATTTGCCATCTGCCGCTCGCCACCCCGCCGGCATCCGCTATCACGCGGCCATCTACCAGGAAGCTTTGGATGAAGCCAAGGTCACCGACTTGACCATTCCCTTTGCCCGCGTTCACCGGGTCATTGCGGAAAATCCGCGCGCGTGGCAATGCCTGCCGGACCCGGTTTTCGAAAGCACGTCGAGCGTGGAGCGTGGAGCGGAGAGCGTGAACCAGATTTCCGACATAACCGATATGACAAAAGCAACCGCTGATTGGCCACCGGATGCACCGTGTGTGGATCTGGGCTTCCGGTCTATGACTGCGCTGGCCGCGCCGCGCCGCGACTTACTGGCACCGGACATCTTTGCTGAGCACCGCCGCCAGTGGCTGGCAAGCCTGGCTGAACGCACCCGCCTGTGCATGGCCTCCGGCGGACAGGCCCGGCACGGTCTGCGCGTGCATATCTTTTTCTATACCCAGGGTGCCTTGGACCGGTTTCGCGAGATGAACCCGGAGTCCGCCTTCCACCTGCACGTAGGTATGCTTTCGGACGGCTTCATGCAAGCGGATCTCCAATTGGCCGTGCTCTCCGAATCCAACTTGCTGGGTCGGCCCAAACTGCTCCCCGACCGCACTGCGCGGACACCCGCACGTGTCCCGACCTCCCGGAGAGTCGGGGCATCGGCTGGGGAAACTATTACCGACTGGACTAATCTGGAGCCGGGCGACCTCGTGGTGCACGTGAATCACGGTATCGGCCGTTATCTGGGGCTGAACGAGATCATATTCAACGGCAAGCGCCAGGAGACGCTGGCCATTGAATATGATGATAAAGCCAAACTCTACGTGCCCGTTTCGCAGGCACACTTGCTGAGCCGCTACGTCGGCGCGGGCAAACACGCGCCCCCGCTGCATCGGCTGGGAAGCGCGCGCTGGCCGCGCGAAAAGGACGCCGCCGAGCGCGCCGTGCGCGACTTAGCCGCCGGCCTGCTGGAAATCCAGGCCGCGCGCGAAGCAAAAGCCGGGTTTGCTTTCCAGCCCGATACCCCCTGGCAGAACGAATTTGAAGCGTCGTTTCCTTACCAGGAAACCGAGGACCAGGAACGCGCCATCCACGACGTCAAGCGCGACATGGAAACCGTCCGGCCCATGGACCGGCTGGTCTGCGGCGACGTCGGCTACGGCAAAACAGAGGTGGCCATGCGCGCCGCCTTCAAGTGTGTTATGAGCGGCAAGCAGGTGGCCGTGCTGGTACCCACCACCGTCCTGGCCCAACAGCATTACGAAGTGTTCGCGGAACGCATGGCGGCCTATCCCGTGCGCGTGGAACTGCTCTGCCGGTTCCGCACGCTCCAGGAGCAGGCGGGCGTGGTGCGCGCTCTCTTCACGGGCGGCGTGGATATCGTCATCGGCACCCACCGGCTGATCCAGCCGGACGTGCGCTTCAAGGACCTTGGGCTTGTGATCATTGACGAAGAACAGCGGTTCGGCGTCGGCCACAAGGAGCGCTTCAAGCATCTCCAACAGTTAGTGGACGTGCTGACGCTTACCGCCACGCCCATCCCGCGCACACTCTACATGAGCCTCACGGGCGCCAAGGAAATCAGCGTAATCCAGACCTCGCCCAAGGCCCGTCAGCCCATTGAAACCATTGTGGCGAAAAACGACGACCGCATTATTCGCAACGCCATTCTGCGCGAGTTGAACCGGGGCGGGCAGATTTATTACCTGCACAATCGCGTTCATTCCATCGAACGCGTCCGCGCGCGGCTGGAAAAACTGGTGCCCGAGGCGCGTTTGGCCGTCGGCCACGGCCAGATGCCGACCTCAGAGTTGGCGCACATCGTGCGGGATTTTGCGCGCGGCGCTTATGACCTCCTGCTGTGCACGACGATCATTGAAAGCGGCTTGGACATTCCAAACGTCAACACGATCCTCATTGACCGGGCCGACCGGTTCGGGATGGCGGATCTATACCAGCTCCGCGGGCGGGTGGGCCGGTCCAGCCGCAAGGCTTACGCTTACATGCTTCTGCCGGTGCATGGGCATCTCCTGGATACCTCGCGTCAGCGCATCCAGGCAATTCTCGAACACACGGAGTTGGGGGCCGGGTTCCGACTGGCCATGCGCGACCTGGAAATCCGCGGAGCGGGCAACTTGCTGGGCCCTGAGCAGAGCGGGCACATTGCCGCCATCGGGTTCGATTTATACTGCCAGCTTCTGCGCCACACGATTGCGCACATATCGAAGACCGTCCCCGCCGCCGGCGTGGCGGAAATGCCCACGCGGATTGTGCATGTGGAAGTCAAGCTGGACTTTATTGATCTTTCGGTCCAGGCGGCGGACCCGGCGCGCTCGGCATTTCTGCCCGTGACCTACGTGGAGGATGAGCGCCTGCGGATTAGCGTGTACCGCCAGGTTGCTTCCGCCATGACCCTTGAGGAGATTGCCGGCCTGCGCGAGGAATTCAAGGATCGTTTTGGCCCGGTGCCCCCACCGTTAGACCGCCTGCTCAAGATCGCCGCCATGCGGCTCCTGGCGGCGGAGAAAAAGATCGCGATGATCGAGGTGCAGGAAGGCAAGATCATCTTTCATCGGCACGCTGAACTTCTGCAGATCAAGCACCGCTTCCCGCGCTTACACGCCGCAGGCGTGGATGCGCAGTTGGACGAAATCCAACAGTGGCTCCGCGGCGTGGAGGACCATGGGTTCCCCCCGACCCGAATACCGGCGATTCACCCCGGTTCCCAACGTTTTCAACCCGCCTAACAATGCCCGCCACAGCGTATATGTGTCAATCTAACACGGGCCCCGCCCGCCGCGTCACTACGCCCCGATGCGATTCGCGATCGGGGCGGCGTGGCAACCCAATGGAGGGCCGGGCCGCCCGTTCAAGATATGCGGTTAATTTCGGCATCAATCCAGCGACAATATCCTGCCGTTGATCGAAAAGGTTTTTGACCTCTGCCGGATCGGACTTGAGATTGAACAGTTCACAGCGCTTTTCATGACGATCCGCAATTGTATATAAAATCAGTTTCCATTCTTCCGTTCGGACGCACCAGATTTCCCGGCCGTCATGTTCCATGGCCTGCCAGCCGGCCGGTGTTGTTTCCGCATATACTTCTTCCCTGAATTCAACCGCCCGGCCGTTTATCAGCGGCAAGGTCGAACGACCATCCATCCAGGAAGGCTTGGGCAGATCAAGCAGATCAAAGACAGTCGGCATGATATCGATTTGCGAGACCTGCTGCTGAATGACCCTGCCTTGCGGTAATTTTCGCGGATAGCGCATGATCAGCGGCACTTTAATGGATTCATCATAAAGCGTTCCTTTCAGGTTGCACGAACAATGACCGACATGTCCGCGTTCCATCAGTTCCTCGCCATGATCGGCAGTGACGATTATCAGGGTGTCATCCAGAATACCCAACTCCTGCAGCTTGTTGATCCAGCGGCCGATCAGGTCATCAAAAACACGGGCCTCCCCATCATATAAGGCCTGTATAAACGGTTTGTCTTCCGGCAAAAGGTCAACCGTACCGGCCGTCCTTTTATGAGACGCATCCGACTCATTATCCGGAAGAGGATCCTTCTCGCCGGCTTCCAGTTTGCTGATGACACCCGAAGGATGAACAATAAGATGCGACCTGACCGCCTTTAACCGGTCATTTACGCCCTGGTCCGGATGCAGGCTCGGATCCAGAAACATCCGGTAATATTCTTCCGGCGGATTATACGGCAAGTGCGTCGGATATGGTTCGGCAAAAAAGAACCATTGCCGATCCTGGTTCCGCTGAAAATATTTTTCAATATCATTACCCGCCGTGTCGCGTTCAAACCCCAGCGGTTTCCAGCGCAAAACCAGTTCGCCGTCAATCGAAAATCCCTGATTTCTTAAAACATGAAGAGGCGTTTGGATTCCCTGCCACAGCTCCGCATTCTTCCACATTGAAAATCGCTTCGGATTGACTATGCCGTGTGTCGCGGCCCACTGCCCCATGATCATCGAAATAAGCGGCGGCAATGTATGTGACGCGGTGGCGATCACTGTTTCGAACCGCACGCCTTCCGCGGCCAGCCGATCGCAATGCGGTGTCGTTTTCCGGGAATATCCGTAACAACCCATATGATCAGGCCGCAAGGCGTCTTCCAGAATCCAGAGGATATTCATTTTACCTCGCGAAAAATGAAACCACGGGAACGTCGGTCATGGTGTGAAGACCGGGAGAAACACGCAGAATCTGCCTGGTCGCGTTGACGGCAATCGCGCAGGTGGCCACATCGCCATTGATGCCGCCCACAACGGTCGCCACGATGTTGGGTTCGCCAAAAATTTCGATAGTATCCCGTGACTCAGGCTCGCCAACGGACGCGCGAAACACCAGCTCAATTTTCAGCCGGCCGTTGACCAACCCTTTGCCAATCTGTTGAACACCGGCCGCCATGCCGCGTTTGATGGTCATGGCTTTGGTTTTAATCTCTTTCCCGGCTATGACCGGTGACAGGATGTCCTTGGTTTCGTCAAGTTTCCAGCCCATCCTGTCGGCAATCATGCCGATGGATTCGGTCAAACCGACATGCCGCAATGTCCCCTGTTTTCTTTTGACCGCAAATTCTGCCAGCGTCAGACCGGCGCCGATCTTCCGCTGGAAAGGCACCCGCCGGAAAGCCGCATTCTGAATCCGCGAGACGCGAATACGCTCGACCTTCTGACAGACTCCGGTCAGGGTGGTCGGCAGAAAATCCATAAGAAATCCCGGATTCACGCCGGTGGCCAGCACCGCGGCTTTATGCCGCCGCGCCGCCGCATCAATCTGCCGGGCAAATTTCGGGGCAGTCTTCCAGGGAAACGACAGTTCTTCACAGGTGGTGACCACATGCATTCCATGGCGCACGATGTTTTCAATCTGGGGTGTAATTCGTTTCATATCCGAGACGGTAGTCAGCAGGGCTACCTGCGGACGGGTTTTACGAAGAACATTTTCCAGAGACGGAGAGATTCGGACGCCAATTTTTCGGGGCAGGCCGCATATTTCCGCAAGATCCTTGCCGGCTTTCTCAGGATCGACATCAACTGCTCCGACAATTTCAAATACCTCCCTGCGCTCAAGCAGGTAGCGTGTGATTTTCTGGCCAAGGGGCCCCATGCCAATCTGCACTATCTTGATTTTATCCATTTTCTTTCCTTTCCATGATTGCCACAAAACTTCCGGGCCTGGCCAATAATATCGAGACCGACAGCACGACTCCAAGCCGAAAGCAGACGCTTCGCCGCAGGACCGGGATAAGACGTCCCGATTTTTCTGCCGTCAATCATGGCAATCGGAAGGATGCAGTAGGATGATGTTGTCCAGAATGCTTCCTCGGCATTATAGGCCTCATAAAGGGTCAGATCATCCTCAAACACCTGCATTTTCAGCTTCTTTGCCAGTTGGATCACATATTGCCGGCTGATTCCAACCAGAATATTACGGGACTTGGGCGTATACAGTTTGCCATCCATGACAAAAAAGACATTGGCGCCGGTACCCTCGGCAATGAACCCATCCGTATCCAGCATCAAAGCGAAGGAGCCTTTGTCAATCCGATTGGCATCCCGTTTGGACAGAAAATGCGGGAAACGCGAACGGTTCTTCATCCGCTGTTCATAACATTGCGGCGGCGGCATGCGGAACAAAGAGGTTACAACATGTTTGCCTTCCGTATAATATCTTGCGTATTCCCTGTGCGGCATGGCGCAGGTATAAGCAATGACTGTCGGAGTTTTATCCGTCTGACCCAACAGGGGCATTGGAAACGTTTTGCCGGGAGTAACCTGAATATTGGCCCAGACGTCATCATCCTTATCAGTCAGATGGATATTGGCCTTAATAATTTTATCGAGCACCTTGTAATAATCCTGCCGTGTGAACAAATCGCCTATACCGGCATAACCCAGCGAACGCCGAAGCCGGAGCCAATGCTCTTCCGGCAAAAACCATTTATGCTTAAAAGTCCGCAACGATTCATAGAGAGTCACGCCATATAAAAAACCAATGTC